>CAZYYR010000162.1:0-5752 GCA_964651465.1 uncultured Nitrosospira sp. | reverse complement strand
TTTACAAACGCTATCCGAACGGTTTCGAGGCGCTCAGGAATATCAGCTTCACGCTTGAAACGGGAGAAATGGCCTTGGTGAGCGGCCATTCGGGTGCGGGCAAGACCACTTTGCTGAGGCTACTTGCCGCCGTCGAGCGCCCGACGTCGGGCAGCGTAATCGTCAACGGCCAGAACGTGGGGGCGCTCAAGCCCAGCGCGGTCCCCTTCCTGCGACGCAATCTCGGGCTGGTATTTCAGGATCAGAAAATCCTGTTCGACCGGAATGTCTTCAACAATGTACTGCTGCCGCTGCAGATCAGTGGCTTCGACTCGAAGGCCGCAGCCGGCCGGGTCCGTGCCGCGCTCGACAAGGTCGGGTTGCGGGGAAAGGAAAAAGCCCGCCCCATCACGCTCTCCGGAGGAGAACAGCAACGCCTGTGCATTGCGCGGGCAATCGTCAACCGGCCTTCCATCCTCATCGCGGATGAACCGACCAGCAATCTGGACGACGAATATGCGAGGGACATCATGCGCATGTTCAAGGCATTCAACCAGGTTGGAGTGACAGTGCTGATCGCTACCCACGATATTGAACTGCTCGGTGGCGCGCGTCCTCGCATCCTTACGCTCACTCACGGCGACCTGACGGAATGATCATCTGGCTTCTTCATCATCTGCAGGCTTTCAGCCTCGCCCTCCGGCGCCTTGCGGCTGCTCCGCTCGTCAGCCTGCTCAGTATTGCCGTAATGGGGATCGCCTTCAGTCTGCCGGCCGGAATCTACGTGCTGCTGGAAAACGTGGAGGCACTGTCAGGCAAGGTTGCGACAACACCTCAACTGAGCGCATTTCTCGCGCTGGACGCAAACGAGGAAGATGTCGCACAGGTCAAATCGCTTCTGGAGGGACACCGGTACGTCGCCAGCTTCAGATATGTTTCCCGCGACAGCGCGCTCGAAGCATTCAAGCACGGAAGCGGCTTGACCGACGTGATGGAAGGACTGGAACGCAATCCGCTGCCCGATGCTTTTATCATCGATGCGCGGGGAAGCGAGCCGGAGGCGCTGGATGAGCTGGGTGCGGAACTCGAGAAAATGGCGCCGGTGGAGCACGTTCAGCTCGATTCGGCCTGGGCCAGGCGGCTGGATGCCCTGCTCGGGCTGGGCAGGCTGGCCGTGTTATTGCTCGCCGCCCTGCTGAGTTTCTCGCTGGTGGCGGTCGCATTCAATACCATACGCCTGCAAATCCTGACCATGCAGGATGAAATCGAGGTGGCAAAGCTGATTGGTGCAACCAAAGGCTTCATTCGCCGGCCTTTTCTCTACTTCGGCGCCATTCAGGGCGCAATCGGAGGGATAGCGGCCTGGCTCATCATTTCTGCGGGAATCCATCTGACAGAACCCCAAATCAGGGCGCTGATGCAACTGTACGATGTCGATTTCCGTCTCTACCACCTTTCGCTCGCGGACAGCCTGAGCATGCTGCTGTTTTCGGCTTGGCTCGGCTGGACAGGCGCGTGGCTCTCGGTAGCCAATCATCTATGGCGAATAGAGCCCTGAGAATTCATGTGCTTAAGCAGTTTTCCACGTACGCTGGACACGGAACTTTTGTCAGCGATTGACGCTCTCACAGGAAAAGGTTAACTTTGGGAAACAATCAGGGAGGATAGATGACTTTTGCTTTAGCCATACCTTCGACCGGCAGCCTTGAAAGCTATATCGAGTCGGTCAACCGTTTTCGCATTCTTTCCAAGGAGGAAGAAACCCGCCTGGCCCGCTCCCTGCGTGATGAAGGCGACATCGATGCCGCGCGGCAGCTGGTGCTCTCTCACCTGCGCCTGGTCGTCGCCATTGCGCGCGGCTACAAAGGCTATGGCCTGCCTCAGGCCGATCTTATCCAGGAAGGCAATATTGGGTTGATGAAGGCGGTCAAACGCTATGACCCCGAGCGCGGCGTGCGGCTGGTATCGTTTGCGGTTCACTGGATCAAGGCAGAAATTCACGAGTTCATCCTGCGCAACTGGCGGCTCGTCAAGATCGCCACCACCAAGGCGCAGCGCAAGCTGTTCTTCAATCTGCGCGGCATGAAGCGGGTCCTGGACACGATGAGCCCGGAAGAAGTGAATGCGGTGGCTGCGCAATTGGGTGTCAAGGCCGAGGAAGTGGTTGAGATGGAAACCCGCTTCAATGGTCGAGACGTCCCTTTTGAACCTTTGTCCGAAGATGACGACGATGACGTATTCAGCCCGGTTGCTTATCTTACCGACGGTTCGGAGCCTTCACGCGAGCTGGAGGCCGAACAGACAAGCCGCTTGCGGGGGGAAGGCCTGGAACGCGCGCTGGACAGCCTGGATGCGCGCAGCCGACGTGTCATCGAAGCGCGCTGGTTGCGGGAAAAAGATACGGCCACGCTGCATGATCTTGCCGGCGAACTCGGCGTATCCGCCGAGCGCGTCCGTCAGATTGAAGCCAAGGCAATGCAGAAAATGCGCACCGCCCTGGCACCCGTTGCCGCCTGAGGATCCAGGAGCAGGCGTTTCCATTCAGCTCACCAGCTCGCCTAAGCGAGCTGAAAATTTCCCCGGTCCCGCCGCGCGGGTGACTCGTGCGTCTTTCTGAAGAGTTCAAATCCGGGAGATCAGCCCGGATTGATTTCCGCCCATTGTTCGGGTGTGAGCGTTTTCATGGAAAGGGCATGGATTTCGCTTTTCATCCTGTCGCCGAGCGCGCGATAAACCAGTTGATGCTGCTGCACCATGTTCTTTCCCCGAAACCCTGAACTGACGATGATAGCGTTGAAATGATAGCCATCGTCTCCCTCCACGTGCACGAGTTCACACGGCAGTGAGGCTTCGATATGACTCTTTATGCTTTCCGAAGTGACCATGTCTTTCCTTTCCGTTCTTTTTGCTGGGAATGCTTCGATGTCGCTGAAGCAGCGGCAACGATGCTCATGCAATCAGTGACGGATCTTGTAACCCGTCTTCAGCATCTGCAATGTCAGCCATGATACCGCCAGAAAGCACGTTGCCACAATCCCGAGGCTGACGTAAGGGGAAATATCGGATTTCTGAAAGAAGCCGTAGCGGAAACCATCGATGATATAGAAAAAAGGATTCAGATGAGACATTCCCTGCCAGAAGGGCGGCAGGGAATGGATAGAGTAGAAGACGCCGGACAGGAACGTTAGCGGCAGAATGACGAAGTTTTGAAAAGCGGCGAGCTGATCGAATTTCTCGGCCCAGATGCCGGCGATCAGCCCTAGCGCACCCAGCAAGGCGCTGCCCATCAGGGCGAACAGAAAAACCCATGGTGCCGATGCCAGGGCCACGTCGAAAAACACAAGTGTGACCAGATAGACGCCCGTTCCCACTGCCAGCCCCCGCAGTACCGACGCCAGTACGTACGCCAAAAATATTTCCCGGTAGGAAAGCGGCGACAGCAGGATAAAGACGAGGTTGCCGGTGATCTTGGACTGAATCAGACTGGACGACGAATTGGCGAAAGCGTTCTGCAGCACGGCCATCATGACCAGGCCCGGGACAAGGAAAACCGTATAGGACACGCCTGGATAGGCCTGCACATGTTCTGCCAGTGCATGAGAAAAAATCATGAGATACAGCAGGGTCGAAATCATGGGCGCTAACACCGTCTGGAAGCCGACTTTCCAGAACCGCAGCAGTTCCTTGTAGAGCAGAGTGAGAAAACCGGTCATACGGCCACGACGACCTCTGCAGCTTCTGCGGCCTCTGCGCCATCCATGATCTTTATGAAAACTTCCTCCAGATCGGGCTGCAATACCTGCATCTCGAGCACCTGTGCCGCAGCGGCGCGCAGCGCCGCCATGACCTGCTCCAGCTGGGAGTATTCGTCGAGCGCCAGGACATAGTATCCATTCTCGCGGCTTTTCAGTAGTGGCCGCAAGGCTGGCGGCAAGGTATCCGGAGACAGCCGTAATTGCACCGCGCATCCCGGGATGCTGTTGACGAGGTTTTTAACGGTATCGAGCGCGACGATGCGTCCCTGCTTCAGCATCGCGACCCGGCTACACAAGGCTTCCGCCTCTTCGAGGTAGTGAGTGGTCAGCACGACCGTGTGACCATCCCGATTCAATTGCCTGATGAAACGCCAGAGACCCTGGCGCAATTCCACATCCACTCCGGCGGTGGGTTCATCAAGTACGATAACGGGAGGTTTATGCACCAGAGCCTGGGCCACCAGCACGCGGCGCTTCATCCCGCCGGACAATGTACGCATATTGGCGTCGGCTTTACTGGTCAGATCCAGATGATGGATCACCTCGTCTATCCAGCCGGAATTATTCTTCAGCCCATAATACCCAGACTGAATGACGAGCGTTTCCCGCACTGTGAAGAACGGGTCGAACACCAATTCCTGCGGGACGACTCCCATCATGCGGCGAGCCTGCCGATAGCTGGCAACGATATCATGGCCCATGATCCGGGCACTTCCGCTGGTGGCGCGAGTCAATCCCGCGACGATGTTGATGAGCGTGGTCTTGCCCGCGCCATTGGGACCGAGCAAAGCAAAAAACTCACCCGCTTTTATTTCAAGATTCACCCCAGCCAAGGCCTGCAGCCTGCCGAAGCGCTTGTGCATCTGCCGGATCTCGATTGCAGGAATCATTGGAGAAGGAAAGCGGGGAACGAGCCACGTTGGATTGCATGCGAAATATGCGGCGGGCAGGAGGAATGATTCGCCGCGAGCGAATGAACAGCGATCGATTCGACCCTACGCCAGCTTCATCAGTTCGGATACGCCATAAAGCCGCACCAGGCTTTGCAGGTTTGGCGGCGCATTGACGACCGATAGTTCGCCATTGCGGCGGACGGCTTCGCGCTGCCATTCCAGCAGCATACTGACGGCGGTGGAATCGACCTCGGTCACGTGCGCCAGATCGATCACCACGTTGCCGCGGCCGAACAGCGCAATGCCTTGTGCAACCACCCTGCCCACGCTGTCGATGGTGACCGGTCCTTCGACAGCCAGTTTACCTTCCTCGTGTAAAACCACTCGGGCAGGCACGGCTACTGGGTCGCCACGGCTTTCTTATCGTCTCCCGCCTTTTTATCGTTGTCGGCCAGGGAGCGATTCTTGTCGCTCAGCGTTTTGATCAGCTTTTCCACGCCCCCTTCGCGTATCTGATTATTGAAGGTGCTGCGATAGTTCGTCACCAGGCTCACCCCTGCGACGATCACATCGTATACTTTCCAGCCCTCGCCCTTGTTTTCCATGCTGTAGTCGATGTCCACCGGCTGCTGGCCATGATCCTGCATTACCTTGGTCTTGACCGTCGTATCCGTGTCGCCCGGCTTGCCTTTCAGGGGCAGCACCCGAATTTCATAGTCGCTATACGTGCTCAGCGCGTTGGAGTAGGTGCGGACCAGCAGCATGCGGAATTCTTTCACCAGTTCTTGCTGCTGCTCCGGCGTGGCCTTGGACCAGTTCTTGCCCATCGCCAGCCGCGTCATGCGGGTGAAATTGAAATGCGGCAGCACCTTGGCCTCCACCAGCTCAAGAATCTTCGCTGTATTGCCTGCACGCAACTCCTTATCCTGTCGGACAATGGAAAGCACCTCCTGCGCCGTATTGTCCACCAGTTTGTCGGGACTGGTTTCGACAGCTGCGGAAGAGAGCGGCAACAACCCGGCTGCCAGCATCAGAACGACACTAAAATACTTTTTCATGATTTCCTCGCAAAATTATAGGAACAAGCATACCAAACGGATGACCTTACCGTAAACAGGGCTAGTG
>CAZYYR010000161.1:0-5905 GCA_964651465.1 uncultured Nitrosospira sp. | reverse complement strand
AATGCATTGATGATCGGAGACCGGGTAGCCGTATTCCCCGAAGGAACGACGGGAACTGGCATGGAGTTGCGGCATTTCCACGCTTCGCTGCTGCAGCCTGCGACCAGCACAGGCGCCATGCTTTATCCGGTGGCGATACGCTACACGGACCCTACAGGAGAACCCAGCAAGGTAGCGCCTTATGTCGGCATCACCCTTCTGGAATCGCTGCGCCGCATATTGAAGCAACCCTGGATCCAGGTGGAGCTGATCTTCGCCGACCCGATCGACTGCAGCGGGAAAAACCGCCGGGAACTCGCACGCAGCGCGGAACACGCTATTGCCGACGCCCTGTCCCTTCCCCTGCCTCACAAGGCACCTGGAACACCTGCCGATCCTCCAGCCGAATAGCGGTCAGGCTCCCGCCCCAGAGGCAGCCTGAGTCCAGCGCGATCAGGTTCTCCCTGATTCTCAGACCCAGCGCTGACCAGTGCCCGCAAACGATGATCGCATCGCGGCTGACGCGCCCGGGTGCATCGAACCACGGCAAGTAATCCGCAGGTATATCTTCCAACGGCCCCTTGTAGGTGAAATCCATTTTTCCGTCAGGGGTACAGATCCGCATCCGTGTCATGGCATTGATCACCACCCGCAGACGATCATAGCCTTCAAGGCTGTCATCCCAGTGATCGGGCTGGTTTCCATACATGCGGGAACAGAATTCGCGGAAATCCTCCCCGCGAAGCGCGGCTTCCGCTGTTTTCGCATGCAGCGCGGCCTGTTCGACGCTCCAGGAGGGCAACAAACCCGCATGCACCATGACGTGATCTCGTTCCATATGCAGCAGCTTCTGCTGCCGCAGCCAATGGAGCAGTTCATCTCTGTCGGGTGCGTCAAGGATATCCTGCAGGGTATCGTTCCGATGCAGGCACGAACTCCCTTCGGCCACCATGAGCAGATGGAGGTCATGATTGCCCAGCACCATCCGTACCGCCTCGTTCAGCCCCTTGACGAACCGCAGCACAGCCAGGGAGTCGGGACCGCGATTGACGAGATCACCTACCAGCCACAGCCTGTCCTTTTCCGGATCGAAGCGGACAAGATCGAGCAGCTGCCTGAGTTCACGGTAACAGCCTTGCACGTCACCGATCACGAAAGTGGCCATATAATTGAAATGAATACCTGCGGGTATGAACTCGCGCTTTCTGCAACCCTCTTACAAGCCCATCCTTAAAAAAATGAGGGCGATGAGTTGATCCCATCGCCCCGCTACTTTTTGCTGCAATGCCGTGGATACACGATCGCTTCAGCAGATCATTTCGACTGGCTCACCATGTAATCCACCGCTGCCTTCACATCCTCATCGGAAAGGCTTGCATTCCCACCCTTCGGCGGCATTGCATTCTTGCCTTTCAGCGCGCTGTTGTAGAGTGTCTCATTACCAGCCTTGATACGCGGCGCCCACGCCGCGGTATCGCCCAGCTTGGGCGCGCCTGCTGCCCCGGAGATATGACACGCGGCGCAACTGGCCGTATAGATCGCCTTGGCTTTATCCGGGCCGGATGCTTCCGCCGGACCGGCAGTAGCGGCAGAGGCAGTTGCGACATCCGCTCCCTGCGTTGACGCAGCCGCCGTTTCCGAGCCAGGCTCTGGAGCATCGCCCGCGAACTGCAGCTTTCCTACCGGCTTCAGCCGTTTGGCTACGGCGGTATCGGAATAGGCGGGATTATCCTGATCCGTGGAAAAGTCCCCGATGGCAAGCCGTCCGATCATCAACAGAATCACAACCGGAAACACGAAAGCTGCCACGACGACCGTAATCAACTGGCCTGGTGTCTTGATACCCGAGGAATGCTCGTCGTCTTCTTCGGTGCTGCTCACATTAACTCCCGAGTAAAAAATAGGTTATTGTATAGGTTCATGTATGTTAGCAAAAGCGATTTATTCAGCCGAGGTTGGACGCTGACAGGAAAAAACGTTATGCTATCCGCCTTCAAAAGTACCGCTCGGCACCACAACAGCACCGCACCTCGCGCCCATAGCTCAGCTGGATAGAGTACCGCCCTCCGAAGGCGGGGGTCACACGTTCGAATCGTGTTGGGCGCGCCATTTCAGAACAGAACTCCTAATGCCGAACGGCCGCGCTTCCCCGACGTGCTCCACTCCATCGGCCGCGATTCCGCTCAGGATATAATAAAAGTCATCCAAGTAAAGTTCGCCCGACTTAATTGAATTCAGGCAATTGAAACTGGCAACGAAATCAGTGTTCAGAGCTTCGTCAGCGTAAAGCTTGAACGTAATAACGACATCGTTCGCTTGCTGGATATAGGACATTCCGAGAAATCAATGTGCAACTTCCGCTGCTCAAAATCAGAAATGATGCGCTGGATTCATAGATGGAGGTTTCTTGTAAGTGCGGGCAATAATAGGGACATACTGACGTTACCCCGCAGTCCATCCACTCAGAGTTGAAGCCCTGCGTTTGGTTGGCTTGTTAGTCGGCGGGAAGCCCAAGTTCTTGGAGGATGGCCGGAAGTGTCAAGCCATAATTGGCTGTCCAATGAAACATAAAGTCACTTACCTCTTCATCCCCCCGCGCCACGGCGATTCGAGCGATCATGAGCAGACACCAAAGTAGCACCTCTCGGCAAAGCTGCGGATCCTCGAACAACGCCTGTCGATTTTCTACAAGGCCGTGGATCACGATGGGAGTATTCCCTTGCATGGTCAGGGACGAAGGTACCCATCGTGGATGTAAGATCTCGTTTCGGAACTGCGAAAACGTGAATATTTGATTGATTAACCGATCCTGATCCCGGATTGGACCGTCAGGCGATAGCGCAATCAATTCCCTGATTTTCTGTGAAAGCGAACCGTGGCTTTGTTCAACGCGCTTTAGTATCGCGTTGTTTCCTAGTTCCTGCCCACGAAGATGGAAGAAGGTATTAGTGAAAGCTTCAAGTCCGATGAGACTCATCAAAAACGACTGCAGACCGAAGTAACGACGTCCTTCGCCTCGCTCTTGTGGAACCATCTGACTAAGGTTGGAGGCCGCGAGCTTGAAATAGATCGTAACGACACTGAACAGCTGCTCAAGCCGCACAGTGTCCTGATGCGGTTGGCCATCCTTGAGCACTTGGCGTATTGTACCGTCCTCATTCGAAAGGAAGACAAAATGCGGCATGTTGAACTTTCTTGGCTATTCAGGTTGTCCAGTTTAGCGGGCTATAGCGCTATAGCGTAAACGTGTTCTCATCATCGCCTGTGACTGCGCGCCAGAATATTCATGATGCGGCCAGCAGGGTGTCACATCTCATCTTTTCCCCCTACGGCCGTAGTGAATTCGATCTATAGAAAGATCAGTCATATCTCGACGCGCGCGCCCAGTTCCAGCACCCGATTCGCCGGCAGCTTGAAGTATTCCGCGGCGTTGCTCGCATTGCGCGCCATGGCCGCGAAAATCCGTTCCCGCCACATTCCCATGCCTGCCCCGGGACTCGCCACGACGATCTCCCGGCTCAGGAAGTAGGATGTCCTGAGGGGCTCGAACACGAGCCCATGGGGCTCGCACAGTTCGAGTGCGTATGGCAGGTTGGCTTCATCCTTGTATCCATAGCGAACGGTCACCCGATAGCAGTTTTCGATCAGGGTTTCCACCGCCACCCTTTCTTCCCTGGGAACCCAGGGTGTTTCGAGATAGGTCACCGTCAGTATCACCACCCGTTCATGCAGTACCTGGTTGTGGGAAAGGTTATGCAGCAACGCATGGGGCACACCATCCGGATTGGCTGTCAGGAAAACCGCTGTGCCCGCGACGCGGGCGGGCGGATTCGCCATGAGGGATTCCAGGAACGGCTGGAGCGGGATTGCAATGGAGCGTAGGTGCAGCATCAGGATCTGGCGCCCGCGATTCCAGGTGACCATCACGAAGAAGATACCGGCGCCGACTGCCAGGGGAAACCAGCCGCCATGGGTGATTTTAAGCAGGGTGGCGGCAAAGAAGGTGGTGTCGATCACCAGGAACAGTGCGGTCGCCAGTATGCACAGTATGAGGGGGTATTTCCAGGCATAGCGGATCACGAAGAAAGTGAGAATGGTTTCGATCGTCATGGTGGTGGTGACGGCAACGCCGTATGCAGCGGCGAGACTGGAGGAGGTGCCGAATCCCAGGATGGCCATGACGATCGCGGCCAGCAGTATCCAGTTGACGAAGGGGATGTAGATCTGGCCGATCTTGCGCTCGGAAGTATGTTTGATCTGCATGCGGGGCAGGAAGCCCAGCTGGATGGCCTGCCTGGTAACCGAAAAAACACCGGAAATGATGGCCTGGGAAGCGATCACGGTGGCGACCGTGGCCAGTGCCACGGCACCATAGAGGGCCCAGGAGGGAAACAGAAGGAAGAAAGGATTGGATACCGCCGATGGATTCGAGAGCAGAAGCGCACCCTGCCCCAGATAGTTCAGTGCAAGCGCGGGGAGGACGCAGGCATACCACGCCAGGCGAATGGGTTTCGCGCCGAAATGCCCCATGTCGGCATACAACGCTTCGCCGCCCGTAACCGCCAGCACGACCGCGCCAAATGCGATGAAGGCCAGCCAGCCGTTGGCGAGGCAGAAGGCGAGCGCATGCGCCGGGTTGAACGCTGCCAGTATGTGCGGCGTGGCAATGACGTTCATCAGGCCGGAGATGCCGAGCGTGGTGAACCATAGCAGCGTCACCGGAGCAAATATGACGCCTATCCCCCCCGTGCCACGCTGCTGAATCAGGAATAGCGCTGTCAGCACCACGATCGCGATCGGCACCACGTACGGCTTCAGCAGCGGGGTTGCCACTTCAAGCCCTTCCATGGCGCTCAGCACCGAGATTGCAGGGGTGATCACCCCGTCGCCAAAAAATAACGCTGCGCCGAACGCACCGATGAGAAACAGGAATTTATGCAGTCGCGGACGGTCGGCCACGGAAGAGCTGGCAAGCGACAGCAACGCCATGATGCCGCCTTCTCCATTATTGTCGGCCCGCAGGATCAGGGTGACGTACTTGAGCGACACTACGAGCATGAGTGTCCAGAAGATGAGGGAGATGATACCGATGACATTGCCTTCGCTGACCGCCAGGCCATGCAGCGGATCGAAAACCGTCTTCATGACGTACAGGGGGCTGGTGCCGATATCCCCGTAGACCACCCCCAGCGCCGCCAGGCTCAGCATTCCCAGGGGCTGCGGACCGGGAGCGGTGTTCAGTTCAGGGCTTTGACTGGTCATGATTCAGGTGAACCGGGCGTGGCTATCGGCTTCGATGGTCGGATGCAACTGGTTATGGAGAATTCGAACGCCGCATGGACGCCATCACCCGCGGAAATTTCAACGTTGTTGAGCCTGATGCTTTCCCCCTCGTCCCGGGATTGGCTGGCATTGTACACGACCGGGCACGACGGCGACAAAAGTGCCCTGCCATCCCGGTGAAGTGAAATAGCCGATTTTCCGGATATCGCCAGCAGCCTGGAGCAAACTCGAATATCTGTGGGCTACCGTACCGATTTGAGGGGAAGCCGTCCGTTATCCTTTGATTGACCACTGTCGGAAAAACACCTGAGTTCTGGCATTTCATTCATCTTTAAAGAAACGGAGGAGAACACCATGAGTTACGAAGATCGCGATACCTTTGGGATGTATAAGAGTTATGACGAGCAGGGACCGGGACCCCGGCTGATGGGAGCGGATACGCTGATGGGAGAGGATGTCTACAACCCTAAGGGGGAAGACCTGGGCGACATCAAGGAGATCATGCTGGACATGAACAATGGCCGGATCGCCTATGCAGTCCTGTCTTTTGGAGGGTTCCTGGGGATGGGCGACAAGCTTTTTGCGGTTCCCTGGAATGCGCTGACACTGGATACGGAGAACAAGCGCTTCATTCTGGACGTGG
>CAZYYR010000160.1:0-5925 GCA_964651465.1 uncultured Nitrosospira sp. | reverse complement strand
AGGGCAAAATGGTCCTCAAAACCTCAAAGGACGATGAGGACGACGAAGACGAGGACGAAGAAGACGAAGAGTGACATTGCACTTCCATCACTTCTGATGGACAATGGGCGCTGCCGGCGCACTGCTACACTGCCAACGCGACAATGACTGCTGCCTCCAGCTTCACCGCTGGAAGCGGCGGCTTTACTTCCTGCGCATACAGGCTGCAGGTCGCCTTACTCTGACAATAGAAAATTCGACAAAGCCCATCCTGCCTCCTATCGCGGCAAGCATGGACCCGCAGGCACTTCTTGCACGATCCGACAATCCGGCTTGAAGCCGCCCGGATTTCAACTTGATCTGGCACCCGAGCATGCTGCGTAATTTCCCTCCCCACGATATATCCTGCTCTCACCGCTTCCGCGATTATCTGATCGCGGGCGTTACCTTCCTGTGCGTTGCAATCAGCCTGAATCTCGATGCCAGCGGGAGCATCGAACAGCAAAACAACATGGGGCTGCTCGCCTGGACCATTCTGGCCGGTTTTCTCCTGGGCGAAAACAGGGAAGTGCGGATGCAGGTCATCGTAGCGGTTGCTTTCGCCACCCTGGGCGAGCATTTTGCATCGATCTACATGGAAGGATATACCTATCGATTCGGAAACGTACCCGCCTACGTGCCGCCCGGACATGGGATGGTCTACCTCACCGCCGTAGCCCTGGCTCGTTCGGGATTTTTCCTTAAATATTCCAGAAAAATCGCCGCATTTGTCGTTACGACATGTGGCGCATGGTCGTTATGGGGGATCAGCGGTTATCCCGCGCAGGGCGACCAGGTCGGCGCACTCCTGTACTGCGTGTTCCTCATCTATCTATTCAAAGGGCGATCGCCCATGGTGTATCTGGCAGCATTTTTTATTACGACATGGCTGGAATTGATCGGCACCGCCGCCGGCACATGGAAATGGGCTACGATCGAGCCTGTTCTCGGCTTATCCCAAGGGAATCCACCCAGCGGCGTCGCAGCATGGTATTGCCTGGTCGATGCGGTTGCAATAGGTGCCGCTCCCGCTTTATTGCGGGCCCTCGACAAGGGCATGAATATTATTAGAATGAACAGGCCCGGCGAGAAACAGCAGCGGGCAAGAAAATAACGAGTTGAATTTTATGATTGAGTATGGGTCCAACCTGCATTAATATAGCTCTTTCGCCCCAGTTACTCCAGTTGTCCCGACATTTCAAACCTCTTGCTTCACCATTTTCCTCCATTCGTTTTGCGATTGCCGTGATTCACCGCGCCAATCGCTGCTGTAGCATATCCCAGTCCATATGAAGTTTGCACAACTCAACTTGACAGATGAAATTCTGCGTGCAGTCGCAGACCAGGGTTACACGGAACCTACCCCCATCCAGGCCCAGGCAATTCCACCCATCCTCGAGGGGCAGGATATTATGGGAGCCGCGCAGACCGGAACCGGCAAGACGGCAGGATTCACCTTGCCAACCTTGAACCGGTTGCAGGCAGCGGCCAACACCAGCGCCTCCCCTGCCCGCCATCCTGTCCGCGCGTTGATCCTTGTACCTACGCGCGAACTGGCCATCCAGGTTTACGAAAGTGTAAAAACATACGGCAAATACCTGCCCCTGCGGTGCGCTGCCATTTATGGAGGGGTCGACATGGACCCGCAGATCAGGGAATTGCGGGCAGGTGTGGAAATATTAGTGGCGACCCCGGGTCGGCTTCTGGATCACATTCAGCAGAAAACCTTGAGCCTGGCAAAGGTCGAGATTCTGATACTGGACGAAGCTGACCGTATGCTGGACATGGGATTTCTGCCTGATATCAAGCGCATACTCGCGTTGCTGCCACAGCAGCGCCAAAGCCTGATGTTCTCGGCAACGTTCTCCGAAGAGATCAAGAAGCTTGCAAATACGCTCCTGCACGATCCCGTGCTGATCGAAGTTGCCAGGCGCAATTCCATCGCGGAACTCATAACTCATGTGGTACATCCGGTGGGACGCGAGCGCAAGCGCGAACTGCTGACGCATCTCATCAATTCGCAGGACTTGAAGCAGACCCTGGTATTCGTGCGCACCAAGCATGGCGCCAATAATCTTGCCCTGCAATTGCAGCGGAACGGGATCGATGCTGCGGCCATACATGGGGACAAGACGCAGCCTCAAAGAACCCAGGCGCTGACAGCCTTCAAGAACGGCGAAGCACGTGTCCTGGTCGCTACGGATGTAGCGGCGCGGGGACTGGATATTGAGGATTTACCGCATGTCGTGAATTACGAATTGCCCACGACTCCCGAGGATTACATCCATCGAATCGGGCGTACCGGCCGCGCCGGGGCGAAGGGGGATGCCATTTCGCTGGTATGCGATGACGAGAAGGAGTCGCTCCAGGCGATCGAAAAGCTCCTCAAATTCAGGATCGACTCAACCGTCGTTCCAGGTTTCGAAGCAGGCTCGGCCGAAATACCTGAGCAAAGCCGGGACAGATCGAGCCGGAAGAGACAGAACCAGCAGGTCGATTCATCCAGCCGGCCCCCTGATACCGCCCAAGCCGCTCATATCGCCCGCACCCGCAGCGGGAATGGTATCGATCACGAAAAGAATTCAAGGAATGGCCGGGATGCCAAGCCCAGGCACGAAAGAAAATGCCGGATACCTGAAGATCCCCTGTTCAGCCAGCCCTACACTCCAGACCAGTCTTCGCTATCTCTCGTCCCACGTTCCGACTCGATATCCTCATCCGACGACAAGCGGCCCGGCTATTTCCATCGCAGCAAGCAGAACAAGCCGCTGGCAGCACTCTTCATGCCGCCCCGGCATCAAAACAAATCTCAGCAGGATGGATGAGCCAGTTCGCGCTGTGTTCGATATCCTGGAGGAATTCTTGAGCAAATGAAGAGGAGCGTTGGGCATGGGAAAACGCCTGACCAGAATCTATACCCGCACGGGCGATGACGGTACTACCGGATTGGGGGATGGGACGCGCATCGGCAAGGAAAGCTTGCGTATCGAAGCGATAGGTACAGTAGACGAACTAAACAGCTGTGTGGGGGTATTGCTGGCCGAGCCACTGGAGAATGAAGTTCGCACCGAACTGGAAGATATCCAGCATGAACTCTTCGATCTCGGCGGCGATCTCTCCATCCCTGGTCGCATCAGCATGGATGAAGCCCAGGTCCGCAGGTTGGAGCAGCAGTTGGATGCGTATAACACTCGACTTGCTCCGCTGAAAGAGTTCATCCTTCCTGGCGGTGCACGGGCCGCGTCCCTGTGTCACGTTGCCCGCGCCATCTGCCGGCGGGCGGAAAGGGCCATTCTGGTGCTCTACAAGACCGACAGCGCAGTACCGCTGCATCTCCGGTATCTCAACCGTCTGTCGGATTATCTGTTTGTACTTTGCCGCATCCTGAACCGCCAGCAAGGCGTAGAAGACGTCGTGTGGCAGCCCGGGAAAACCGCGATCCGGCAATAAGAAAAGCGCTAAGCGCAGTGGTACAGTCGAAACAGCGGCAGCAGCGGGAAGGTCATTCTCTGCGCAGGAAACTGTCAACGACCAATAGGATGGCCCCAACTGTAATCGCCGAATCCGCTACATTGAAGGCGGGCCAGTGGTAACCGGAGACATGGAAATCGAGGAAATCGATCACATGACCCAATGTAACGCGATCCCACAGATTGCCCAGCGCACCCCCCAGTATCAGGCTCAGCGCAATACAGAACAGCTTCTCCCCGGCATGCTTGCGCAGCAGATATAGGATCGCACAGGAAGCCACCGCCGCAACCGCAGTGAAAAACCATCGTTGCCATCCGCCTGCCTCGCTCAGGAAGCTGAAGGCTGCTCCCGCGTTATAAGTCAGAACGAGATTGAAAAAGCTGGTCAGTGGAATCCGGTCTCCATGATCCAGCGCGCCGACCACCCATTGTTTCGTGGTGAAATCCAGTACCAGCACTGTCAGTGCCAGGAACAGGCTGACCCGGAGCTTCATGACGTCAGGCATATTGCCTGGCTTCGCCCGGGCCGAACAGATTGGAGATGCAGCGGCCGCATATCGTGGGATGATCAGGGCGAGAGCCGACGTCGCTGCGATAGTGCCAGCAGCGCCCGCATTTCGAATGACTGCTCGGATACACGCGTATTTCCCTGTCTTCGGAATCGTTTACGCGCACCATGCGTGCCGCTGACGTAATGAAGACCAGACGGAGATCGTCGCCCAATGATTCCAGCAGAGAAAAATCATCTCCGTCACAGCGAATCTCCACCTCGGCGGCAAGCGATGATCCAATCCCGCCCTCGGCCCGCGCGGCCTCAAGCTGTCCCTGTACCTGCGAACGCAATGCACGAATCCTTGTCCAGCGCTGCATCAGCGCATCCTCATCCGTACCGGGCGGAATTTCGTGCCAGGTATGCAACAGCACGCTATCCTGCGGGTCGCCCCCCAGATACTCCCATACTTCCTCGCTCGTGAAGCTGAGGATAGGCGCAAACAGGCGAACCAGGCTGTGCGCAATGTGAAACAGCGCACTTTGCGCCGACCGGCGCGGAAGGCCGCCGGCAGCAGCGGTATAGAGCCGGTCCTTGAGAATATCGAGGTAGAAGCCGCCCAGGTCCTCGGAACAGAAATTGTGCAGGCGATGCACGATCAGGTGAAATTCGTAGTGGCGATAGTGTTCCGTCAGCTCCTCCTGGAGCCTTCTCGTGAAAGCAAGCATATAGCGGTCTATTTCCAGCCACTGCTCCACCGTCACCGCATCGTTCGCAGCATCGAAGTCAGCAAGGTTGGCAAGCAGAAAACGCAGCGTGTTGCGTATGCGCCGATAGCTCTCCACTACCCGTTTGAGAATCTCGTCCGAAATCGAAAGCTCCGCCGAATAGTCAGTGGAAGCGACCCACAGACGCAGGATATCCGCTCCTGAAGTATCCATCACCTTCTGCGGCGCGATCACGTTCCCTTTTGACTTGCTCATCTTGTGCCCGTGCCCATCCACCACGAAACCATGGGTGAGCAGCGCGTCGTAGGGAGCGCGTCCGTCGATTGCGCAGCCGGTCAGAAGCGACGACTGAAACCATCCGCGATGCTGGTCGGAGCCTTCCAGGTAAAGATCGGCCGGATATCCAAGCTGCGCATTGGGTTTGAGCACGGTATCATGCGTCGTCCCGGAATCGAACCATACATCCAGCGTATCCGCGAGCTTCCGGTACTGCTGCGCTTCCTCTCCCAGCAGTTCCACCGGGTCCAGGCGAAACCATGCCTCGATGCCCTCGCGTTCGACCCGCAGGGCAACCTCTTCCAGCAATTCATCCGTGCGCGGATGCAGTTCGCGCGTTTCCTTGTGAATGAACAATGCCATCGGTACACCCCAGTTGCGCTGGCGCGACACGCACCAGTCCGGCCGGTTTTTCACCATCGCATCCAGCCGGGCGCGGCCCCAGGACGGGTAAAATGCAGTTGCCTCGACTGCAGCCGTCGCGGATTCCCGCAGGGTTTGCCTGATCTCGCTTCCCCCCGGATTACCGGATACCCCGTCCATGGCGATGAACCATTGCGGTGTCGCCCGGAAAATGATCGGCGTCCGGTGCCGCCAGCAGTGGGGATAGCTGTGCTGCAGCTTCACGTATTTCAGCAAAAGACCCCTTCGTTCCAGCTCATGGATGACCACCTCATTGGCTTTCCAGACCGAAAGGCCTCCCACCAGGGGAATGTGATCGAAAAAGCGGCCATCATCCCCAACCGGATTCTCCACCGGCAGGCCGTACTTGCGGCCCACGACATAATCGTCGACGCCATGGGCCGGAGCCGTATGCACCGCCCCGGTACCGGCATCCATAGTAACGTGATCCCCGAGTACGATCGGCACCCGCCGCTCATAAAAAGGATGCTGCAGCATGAGGTGTTCAAGCACCTTGCCTGAGCAATATCCCACAGCGCTA
>CAZYYR010000159.1:0-5926 GCA_964651465.1 uncultured Nitrosospira sp. | reverse complement strand
GCCTGCGGGATCGCGACTTTCAGATAATAGACCATCGACCAGAGGGTCAGAACAGCGGCAAGATAGATCAGCCACGTTCCTATTTCCTGCGGATTGAAACTTTCGCCTATCTTATCGTGGTACAGCAACAAGGGAATGGCGATCATCTGGGACATGGTTTTCAGCTTTCCCAGGAAAGAAACCGCCAGGCTTTTTCCTTTCCCGATCTGCGCCATCCATTCGCGCAACGCCGAGATGGTGATTTCGCGCCCGATGATGATGAACGCAATCAGTGCGTCGAGCCGGCTCAGATAAACCAGCACGATCAAGGCGGCGGCCACCATCAGCTTGTCCGCTACCGGATCGAGAAACGCGCCGAAGGCCGATGTCTGATGCAGCACCCTGGCAAGATACCCGTCCAGCCAGTCCGTCAGCGCAGCAACGGTAAAGATGACCGTGGCGAAGAGGTTCTGGTCGGATGGGGACAGCCAGGTGGGCGGAAAATAGAAAATGCCTACGAACAGCGGGATCGCCAGTATGCGCATCCAGGTAAGCACATTGGGCAGATTGACAGGCATAGGATCGAGACATACCCTTGAAAGGGCAGATCTAAGTAACCTCCCCGACGCAAGCCGGGCAGGCAAACCGCCGCTTGAGATTCAATGCAGTTCCCGGTAAATTTTCTCTGCCAGCGCCCGGCTGATGCCATCGACCTGCTGCAGTTCTTCAATGCTTGCGGTCCGCACGCCTTTCAATCCGCCAAACCTCGCCAGAAGGCTTTGGCGGCGCCTGGCGCCGATGCCGGCGATCTGTTCCAGGCTCGAACGGGTGCGCGATTTGCCAAGTTTGGCACGGTGACCGTAAATCGCAAAGCGATGCGCCTCATCCCTGATCTGTTGAATCAGGTGCAAGGCGGCGTTGTCCTTCGATAATTGTAGCGGCTTTTCCAGTCCCGGCAAAACCAATTGTTCCAGGCCTGGCTTCCGTTCCTCCCCTTTCGCCACACCCACCACATTCGCATCGTTCAATCCCAGTTCGATCAGTACTTCCACAGCGGCGTTCACCTGTCCCCTGCCTCCATCGATCAGGATCAGATCGGGCAGGGTCCCCTCGCCTTCGGCGACTTTGTGGTAGCGCCGGGAAAGCACATTGCGCATGGCGGCATAATCATCCCCTGGAACAATGCCGGTTATGTTGTAACGGCGATATTCGCCGTTGCGCATGGCGAAATTGTCATAGACCACGCAGGAAGCGATGGTCGCCTCGCCCAGTGTGTGGCTGATGTCGAAGCATTCGATACGGCTCAATCCGGGAATATCCAGCGCCTGCTGCAATGTGCGCACCCGGCCCTCCTGGCTGGCCTGCCGGCTCAGCATCTGTTCCAGCGCAAGCCGGGCGTTTTCCATCGCCATATCCAGCCACATGCGTCGATCGCCGATGGGATTGGCATTGATGACCACCTTGTGGCCGGTCTGTTCCGAAAGCAGGACCTGAAGAGCTTCCCGCCGGATTTTCTCTCCGACGATAATGAGGTTCGGCACGCTGCGATCGAGGTAATGCTGGGTCAGAAACGCTTCCACCACGGTTGCGGGCTCGCAGCCCTCGGCATTCTGAGGAAAAAAGCTTTTGTCCCCCAGATGGCGCCCTCCTCTGATCATGGCGAGATTGACGCAGATTCTTCCGCTCCCTTCGTTCCCGATCACACAGGCAATGACATCCGCATCCAGTGCCCTGCCGCTGTCCACGAACTGTTTTTCGCGAATCTTGCGCAGCGACTGTATCTGATCGCGATAAAGGGCGGCCTGCTCATACTCCTGGACAGTTGCAGCCTCATGCATTTTGCGGGTAATGCTTCCCAATACTTCGCTTTGCTTGCCCTGCAGGAAAAGTTCCGCATCCCTCGCGTCTTCCGCGTAGTCCCGCTCCGTGACCAGATCGACACAGGGGCCGCTGCAGCGCTTGATCTGATAGAGCAGGCAAGGGCGCGTCCGGTTGCTGAAAACGCTGTCCTCGCAGGTGCGGATGCGAAACACTTTCTGCAGAAGCTGTATGCTTTCTCTGACCATCCCCGCATTGGGAAACGGGCCGAAATAGCGGTGCCTCCTGTCCAGCGCGCCGCGATGAAACCCCAGCCGGGGAAAACGATGGCCGCTCAGCACCACATAGGGATAGGATTTATCATCCCGAAACAGGATGTTGTATTTGGGCGCCAGGGTCTTGATCAGGTTGTTTTCCAGGAGCAGCGCCTCCGCTTCCGAGCGCGTGACCGTGGTTTCAATTCCTGTGATTTGCGACACCATCAGCTGGGTGCGCGGCCCCAGACCATTCCTGTTGAAATAAGAGGAAACGCGCTTTCTGAGGTCGATCGCCTTGCCCACATAGATCACCTGGGCTGCGGAATTCAGCATGCGATAGACCCCCGGCTGGGATGGAAGATTGCAGCAGAATGCCTTGGCGTCGAAAGCCGCATCTGCCGGCAAGGCGCTCAGTCCTCCTCACCCAGCAGCTTGCCGGCGATGGCCCAGGCATCGTGCGGCAGCTCATCGAAAGCAATGTACGTGTAGGATCTGGGTTTATGCGCCACGCGCTCGAGCGTATCGGTAATTTCCTGCGCAATCTGCTTTTTCTGTTCGCGGCTCAAGGAGCCTGCGATACGGATGTTGACGTAAGGCATGGATCAGTCTCCGGTTTGACGATGGAAAACAGGGAAAATCAGGACCGGCCGCAAATCCTTGCGAACACCAGCTCGAACATCTCGGGGGTCAGCCGCCGGGTCTGGGTATTGTAGCGGCTGCAATGGTAGCTGTCATAGAGCACCAGGGCGCCACAGTCACGGCCAGTCGGCGTGCTCCCACCTCCAAGCTCATGGACGGCGCCGTGACTGAAGGGATACGCTTTGGGCTTGAGTCCGAGCGTCATGAGCACCGCGCGGTGGGCGACACCGCCGAGGGCCAATAGCGCGCCACCGCCGTTCTTCACGAAATGCGCAATTTCCGCTGCGAGATAGCCGTTGCACTGCCGGATTTCCGCCGGCTCGGGCCGATTTCCCGGTGGAAGACATTTCACCGCATTGGTGATACGGCATCCCGTCAGCCGCAGACCATCGTTCGCAGAAATGGCATTTTCCTGACTGGCGAAACCGAACCGGTAGAGGGTGCGGTAGAGCAGTATTCCGGCGAAATCGCCGGTAAAGGGTCGGCCGGTGCGATTTGCGCCATGCAGGCCGGGGGCAAGCCCGACGATCAGCAGTCGAGCGGCCTCGTCACCAAAGGCCGGCACGGGGCGGGCATGATAGCCCGGATGAAGCGTGCCGATCTCATCCAGAAATCCGGCCAGTCGCGGACACCGGCGGCAGTCCGCTGAAAACCGGGGCTGCGCGGGATTATCGGCAACGATTCGTAGTAAAATGCGCGCTTCTTGATTCAATGGAAAAATGATGGCTAAAGTTCTCGCAACGGAAATCCGGGTCGGCAATCTGATCGAATGGGACAAGCGCATCTGGCGCGTGCTGAAATGTTATCACGTTCATGTCGGTGGTCGCGGCGGGGCATTCATGCAAGTCGAGATGAAGGATATCGAAGCGGGCACCAAGACCAACCAGCGTATCCGTACCGAGGACAAGGTGGAGCGGGCCTTTGTCGAACCCCGTGACATGACATTTCTCTACCAGGACGGCGACAATTACATTTTCATGGACAAGGAAAACTACGAACAGCTGAGCCTTTCGCAGGATTTTCTCGAAGGCCAGTATGAATATCTGTTACCGAACACGGACATACAGGTCAATTTCCATAATGACCGTGCTATCGGCGTACAGCTTCCCGCCAGCGTGGTGCTGACGATTACGGATACCGAACCCAACCTCAAGGGCGCCACGGCGACCAGCTCCTACAAACCGGCGACGATGGAGACCGGCCTCGTGGTCATGGTTCCCCCTTTCGTGTTGCAAGGCGAAAAGATCAAGATCAACACCGACAGCGGCGAATATATCGAGCGCATGTAAAGGAAGCGCTGAATAAATCTCCCGCTGTCCTCTTATGCGCTTATCGTCGATCATGGGCAGGTGACCCCGGCATCTATCGCTTATCGAATGATGACTCGGCCCTCTGGCTGGTCGTCGTTCCCATCCAGCTCAAAAACTGAGCTGCGTGCGAAAGGAAACGACCGAAGGCGTATCGCTCCGGTTTGGCGTGCCGGGTCCGGCATTGCCGATGTCCGCCTCGGTAATGTAGTAATTGAGCATGAAGCGCAAGCCCTCCCGCACGTACCAGTTGGCACCCAGCGTGATGACCTCCACCCGGCATTTCGATGTACCCGTCCTGCACGGGTCCTGGGTACGGCTTTGATCCAGATTTTCCGCCGCATCATACCGGATGGCCAATTCCAGCCCCCCCCATTTCCCGATCGGCTTGGGCTTGCCGAATGCGCCGCGATCCCTACGGTAAATGGTTTTCTCGCCGGTCACGAACCAGCTGCCCTGCACATAATACGCCTGCACTGTGGAGCCTCTGGATAGTCCTGCAACTGCGTGCGTATTGTCGAGCCTCGAACTGGCGTATTCCCCCTGCAGCGTAACCGGGCCGATCGAATAAGCAGCTTCCGCCGCAAAGGTGGACTGATCGCTGCTGCCAGACGGGTCTCCGCCTGCCCCGACCGTACCCAGCGACTTGCTGATGCCGCGGCGCCCGCCATAAATATCCACCGTTTTCGCGGAAAGAGAACGTGGACCCGGTTCATCCACGCTGTAGGATACACCCAGATGGAGCGTATTGCCTTCTTCCGCAAAAGGAAACCAGTACAGCCTGCCTCCATACGTCATGCCCTTGTATGGGGTCCCGGCATTGGCGAGGGTCATCACATCGGCCCCGTAGCCGACCTGGTCGGCGACAATTCCCTTGTAGCCTGCGCCTACCAGGAACTGCCTGCCCGAGTAAATTCCGGTGGATGAAGTCGAGGGACGCTCCATCATGGTGATTTCGTTGGAACTGGTCAGTTCCTCCATGCCGCGATACGCTTTGAACTGCCCCAGCGTGATCCGTCCCGGGCCCAATCGGGTCGAAACCCAGGTTTCGCGAAGACTGCTTGGAAAGCTGCCCGCCGCAAAATCATTTTCGAATTTGAAATCGAGATCATAGATTTTGCCTGTCAGCGTCGTATAGGTACGCCGCCAGTTGAAACCGTCGCGATCCTCGCCGTCTGGCAACTGACTGCCAAAGGGGGCGCCGGAAAATCCCCTGTCCCGGCTGAACGAATGGACGTCGAGGTGAGCACGGGCATTGAAGCCGGCTTCGAAATTGCCGTTATCGCTTCTGATTTTGAAACCGCTTTCGGTATCGATGCCCACAGCATATGCAGTGGTGATGCTTGCGCCCATGAGTATTCCGCAAGCGCAGCATTTCAGGATAGGGTTTATGTCAATTGTATTAGAGCCTGTCAATACGTGTTTGCGCCTGCGTTGCTGTGCGAAAAAAAGCGTGAGAGCAAGGCGCGAGGCGCAGGACATGGCGATCCCATGGTGAAGCTTTGCAATGGCCGGATCCGCCTGTAGTCCGAATGGATTACGTATTTTACAATGAATCCGATCTGTCGCCCGCGATGGATTTCGGTGGGCTAGCGCACTGAACGATTGGAAAGTACGCTGTATGATCGCCGCCACAGCAATGTTGCTGGGCAACAGAAGGAATGGACATGAAAGTACCGACGTTGACAAAATCATGGATACTGGCGGGCGCGCTGGTATTAGGTGCAGCCGGCGCCGCAAACGCCGGCCACTATCATGAGAAAGACGGTGCCACGCAGAAACCCTATGAGCCCAGGGAGTATCCGGGCGCATCCCAGGGGACTGATTACGGTGCGGGTGGGAATGGTATGGACCAGCGCTACCGGGACAGCCGCCAGCCGGACAGCAGCCGGTACGATGGCGTGGATCGATACAGCGCCGATGGCT
>CAZYYR010000158.1:0-5968 GCA_964651465.1 uncultured Nitrosospira sp. | reverse complement strand
ACCGGAAAAATCCCTGCTCACTCAAGATCCCTCACGGCGATGTCGGACGCGCAGTCTTCTTCAGTCCTGTCCCAGAACGATACGTCGAGGCCGCGAATACGCGCCCAGGAAATGAGTAGTGCGCGCAACAATCGGGGGACGTCGGGCAGCACCCACACTTCAGAGATGCGCTTGTCTTCACGCCAACTGCGCAGCAGGAGCTTCACGACCGCGCCCATTCCAAGGGAATGGCTGCGCATCTGCAAGCAAAGCAGTGGCTGTGCCGGCTGCGGTGAAAGCCAGTGTACGTACCCCCCTTCGTGGAATACGGTTTCAAGTGCACCGAACAGGTTCGAGGGAAAGTCCGTCACCGTACAATTTCCCGAGAGCAGCAGAATATTGCGCCGGGCATCGGGATAACGTGAGAAGTAGAGCGTGCGGTTGCGCTTCACCAGTTCCCGGAAGGTGCGGCCACGTCCAAATGAGCCGCCCCCTTCATGTTCTATGCGGGCATCGGGATGCACCCCGAGCCGCCAGCCGCGCAGATCAAGCCGGCGGCCGAGGTCCACGTCTTCATAATAACCGCGGCCGAATGCGGGATCGAAGCCGCCGCTTTCTTGAAAAATCTTTCGGCGGATCAGAAACGCATGCCCTTGCAGGCGGTAAGTCCGGATATAGCCGCCGGGAGCGCGCATATATTGATCCAGATCATGCCTGGCATAATCGTTACCCCCAGGGATAACGACCGCGAGGAGCGGGTCGGCCGCCAGCGCCTCGCACAGCGCCGGCAGAAAATCTTCGTCCGCCCTCGTATCCGAATTGAGAACCAGCACGTAATCCGCACTGCAGCGGCGGATGGCCTGGTTTACCGATGGTCCGAAGCCCTGGTTCTTCCCGGCGTGATGAACATGAACGCGTTCGTACGGCAACTGGTCGAGCATCTGGCGCGTTTCCGCGTCGGATGCATCGTCCTGGATATAAATATCGCGTATCGATTCTTCGAGGCACGCAAGAATGGAATCGACGCAACGCCGCGTCAATACTGGCGCATTATAGACCGGGATCACCACATCGATGGATGGCTTGGCCGGCATACGGCTCAGTACTCTCCTAGAACCCGCTCATGCAAATGCAAGATCTTCGCTGTCGTGCGGATGGACCTGGTTCCGGCTGGACTTGGGCTTCGCCTGTCCCTCCAGCAGCGCTACGTAACGGGATAGCACATCGGGATCGCCCGCGTTGATCATCTCGTCCAGAAAACGCTGATGGTGTTCTTTCACATAAAAGGAATCGCAACCGTGCGCAAGGAACCCTGCCATATGCCTGTATACATCGTCACGGCAGCGCAGCTCTGCCTCCGGCAGATATTCGGCCAGCGCGGAACGGCCGGCATGAAGGTAGTCGGCGGCCAGCACCGGCTTGTTGGCCTTGACCGCTTCAAATACCACCGAGGTGGCCAGATCGATGATGACATCGGCCCAGTTCATCAGGTAAATGGAATGAACATTGCCGCTGGCCACGCTCACATTTTCCAGACGTCGCAGCGAAAAATCTTTCGTCAGCGACTGCTGCCAGCCCCCGCGGGTATGAGGTTTGATGACGAGTTCCACGCCTGGAAAACTCGCCACGACGCGTACCACTTCGCCCACTTCTTCCCAGAACGTCGAAAAGTTGCTCTTTCTCAGAAACATGACCACCTTGAGACGACTGTTGGAGCGCAGCAGCGGCGAAGGTGGCATGAACGTCGCCAGCTTGGTCAGCCACTCGTCACAATAGCGCGGTGAGCCGAGCACAGCAAGTTTCCGATCATCCATGAAAGGACGAAAGCGAACGGAACATAACTCATTTGGCACCACTACCCTTTCGAAGATTCCTGCATTGGCAAACGTGGTATCCGGTTCGAGGCGCAGTTCCCTCCGGCGAATCAGCTGGCTGGCATGGGGACTGTCGCCATGCGGCAGCGATACCGTACCCAGACCCATGGCTTCGGCAGTCGACAGCATGATCTTGACCCACTCCACGCAGATCGAGGAATTCCGCTCTATCCAGTCGAACGCTACCACGCCCTCATCGTCGGGGCCAAATGTCCGGGTCAGCAGCCGCTGCGCCGTCCTTTTCCAGAGTGGTTCGCGTCGCCTGGCATCATAGGTATTTTCCAGCCATCTCATGACTGGCCCGATGAATGGGCGCCGCAGGCTGCGGATCAGGATCAGCGTCTGGAAAAACCACCCGACAAACTCGAGCGGCGTCAGTACATCGGCCACGTACGCCAGACGGACGCCCTTGAGCCCCCGCAGGAACCTGATCCGGTAGTCGTTGCGAAAGCGCGAATTGCCGATCAGGACGACATCGCAAGTATGACCCGACTCGGTCCACTTCCAGATGACCGGCGTGATGTGATCGATGTCGTTATAATGGCGGAGAAAAAAAAGGGCTTTCATTCGGGGATGCCTATCCTTCGCATGCAGGCGATATTCGATACGTCCATCATTTAATTGAGTATTCCGATTTTTTATCCGTGCGTAAAATCCTGTGATTGTACACTGGCGAATATACGTTTACTAGCGTGGACCGTTTTTGATCCGCGCCCCTTCTGCTAGAATGGAGGGCTTTTGCGGCATCCGGTTGGGGTTCCTTCAGAAAATTCCTCGAAATGACAGTCAACATGAAAATGAACATCACCTGCCGGGGCGGATTTTCCTCAGTTTGCCGGGCGGCTGACAAGCCCATGGGAACGGCGCTGCATCCGCAGTCGGACACCCAGCCGGCATCAATCCTGAAATGAGAACGATCGCTGTAATACCGGCACGCATGGGCTCATCGCGGTTTCCGGGAAAGCCGCTGGCCAGGCTGCTGGGCCGAACGATGCTCGAACATGTCTACAAGCGCGTCGCCCTCAGCACAATGCTCGATGCGACGTATATAGCCACTTGCGACGAGGAAATCCGTCATGCCGCCGAAGATTTCGGAGCGCCGGTGATCATGACCGCGGATACCCACGAGCGGGCCAGTAACCGGGTTGCAGAAGCGATCGGGGAAGTCGAGGCTGAACTCGTCGTCATGGTGCAGGGAGATGAACCGATGACCCATCCGCAGATGATCGACACGGCACTGGCACCTTTCCGGCATGATCCGCAACTGGGCTGCGTGAATCTGATGCGAGCCATCGATAACGCGGCGGACTTTCACGACTTCAACACCATCAAGGTCGTCATGAACCAGCAGGGCGATGCGTTATATATGTCGCGCCAGCCGATACCCACCCTTGCAGCGCCTGCTCAGCCGGATTTTCCCCAGGCCGTTGCCTATAAGCAGGTATGCATCATCCCCTTTCGGCGCGAAACGCTTCTCGATTTTGCCCGTTTGCCGTCCACTCCACTGGAAAAGCTGGAGTCCGTCGACATGCTGCGATTGCTGGAGCACGGCTATCGGGTAAAGATGGTGGAGACCCGGTTCAACACGCAGGCGGTGGATACCCAGGCCGATCTGGAACGCGTCGCCAGGTCGATGAAAAACGATCCATTGCTGGAATCCTATTGAACTTGGGATTCAGCGCATTCCCCGTCTTTTCTTGAGGAAGTCGTCATGCAGTTGAAAGAAAAACTCGCCTGCAACGCATTGACCATTGGATCATGGATCACGCTGGGCCACCCCACCATCGCCGAAATCATGGCTGCATCCGGCTTTGACTGGCTCGTGCTCGATACGGAGCACAGTGTCCTGGAACTGAGCGACGTTCAAATGCTGATCCAGGTGCTCGATGCACAAGGGTGCCCCGCGATTGTAAGGCTGACTTCGAATCATCCTGACCAGATCAAGCGCGTCATGGATGCGGGGGCGACGGGAATCATGGTGCCGATGGTCAAAACCGCGGCAGATGCGGAAGCTGCGGTGCAAGCCGTATACTACCCACCACGCGGCTGCCGGGGGGTGGGCCTGGCGCGCGCGCAGGGCTATGGCGCGCGATTCCAGCAATATCGGCACTGGCTGGAGGATAATGCTGTGGTGATCGTCATGATCGAGCATATCGAGGCGGTGGAGGCGATCGAGTCCATTCTCTCAGTTCCGGGGATCGATGCATATATCATTGGGCCTTACGATCTGTCGGGATCGATGGGGCGGCCGGGAGAACTCGATTTTCCCGAGGTCCAGGCTGCCATCGAACAGGTGAAGGCGGCAGGACAACGGCTCGGAAAGCCAGGTGGCATTCATGTGGTCGAACCGGATCCGGATCAGTTGCGCCACCATGTTCAGGGCGGCTTCAGCTTTATCGGCTACGGTCTGGATATCCGCATCCTCGACACAGTTTGCCGTACTCATTTACACGATATCAGGGCAACATTATGAGCAAGGTCGTTATCTCTACCTCGTCTTTCGATGTGGACCATAACCCCCCCGTTCAACACCTGTTGAGCAGGGGCGCAAGTATCATCGGCAATAGCCACGGGCGCAAGCTGACCGAAGATGAAGCCGTCGCGCTACTGGGCGATGACACAGTGGGAATGATCGCGGGCATAGAGCCGCTCACGGAAAGGGTATTGTCCTCCGCCAAAAGCCTGAAGGTGATCTCCCGCTGCGGGAGCGGGCTGGACAGCGTGGATCTTGAGGCTGCGAAGCGACACGGCATCACTGTCTTCAATACGCCGGAAGCCCCGGCCCAGGCGGTAGCCGAACTTACTCTGGGACTCATGCTGGCTGCGCTCAGACTGATATGTGAGACCGACAGGCTGCTTCACGTCGGGAAATGGCCACGGACACAAGGAAGACTTCTGGCTGCGCAGCGGGTGGGTATCGTTGGCCTTGGCCGTGTCGGGCGGCGCGTCGCACGCCTGTGCCAGGCGTTCGACGCCACTGTCTTAGCGCATGATTCGTTCGTGAAGGAAGCCCCCGCGGGCGTGGAACTGGTACCCCTGGAAAAACTGCTGGGAGAAGTGGATATCGTCAGCCTGCATCTGACTTACGATGCCGATACTCATCACCTGCTCGGAAAGAATGCATTTGCGCATATGAAAACGGGGGCGATCGTCATCAACACTGCCCGTGGCGGCCTCATCGATGAGGCCGCCCTGGCGGACGCGCTGACGACAGGCCATCTCGGCGCAGCCGCACTCGACGTCTTCGAGGAGGAACCTTACCATGGGCCGTTACTCGAATGTAACAATGCCATCCTCACCTCGCATATTGGCTCGCTTGCAAGGGAATCGCGCCAACGAATGGAACTAGAAGCCGCGGAGAATCTGGTGCGCGGGATGGTCGAAGCGGGCCTGATCGATAACAGGTAAAGACCGGATGTCGCAAGAATCTGCCATCGTCTACGGCGCCAGCGGCTTCCTGGGCAGTCACGTTGCGGATGCGCTGTCCGCGAGCGGCTACCGGGTGCGCCTCTTCGATCGCCGTCCCTCTCCATATCAACGCGAAGATCAGGAGATGATCATCGGCGACATCATGAATCCGGACCAGGTGGCGGAAGCGGCAAAGGGTACGGATGTCGTCTACAATTTTGCCGCCATCGCCGATATCGATGAAGCCACTGACAAGCCGGTCGCCACTGCCACTGTCAATGTGCTGGGCAACATGCACGCACTCGAAGCTGCGCGCCTGGCCAATGCCAGACGGTTTGTTTTTGCCAGCACCATCTACGTCTATTCCGAATCGGGTTCATTTTATCGCGCGAGCAAGCAGGCAGCGGAACGGTTCATCGAAACCTATCATGAGCGTTATGGCCTGGACTACAGCATCCTGCGCTATGGATCCTTGTACGGAAGGCGAGCGGATTCCCGCAACGGTATTTACCGGATGCTGCATGAGGCGATGGAGAAACATTCGATAACATATCACGGAACGGGAGAGGCAATCCGTGAGTACATTCACGTGGAAGACGCGGCACGCATGAGCGTGCAGGTGCTGGCGCCGGAGTTCGCCAACCGTCACTTGATCCTGACCGGCCAGGAACGCCTGCGCATAAAGGACGTGATGACCATGATTTCGG
>CAZYYR010000157.1:0-6015 GCA_964651465.1 uncultured Nitrosospira sp. | reverse complement strand
TGAGCCAGTCGTAACATGCGACGATTTCCGCGTCGACAGGTTTCTTGTGCAGGCGGCGTTTGCCGCGTTGCTCGAATTTGAAGTGCTTGACGGCATTGGTTATATAAATCGTTTCACGCGAGATCCCCACCGCATTCAGTGCGCGTGACAACAGCATGCCTGCGGGACCGACGAATGGCCGCCCCGAAATATCTTCCCGATCTCCGGGTTGCTCGCCGACCAGCATGATCGGGGCAGGCGAGGGGCCTTCACCAAATACGGTCTGGGTTGCGTGCTCCCACAGGTGGCAGGCATGACAAGCATCAGCCGCCCTGCGCAAGGCCGCAATGGTATTCCCCGCGTGCTCCGCGGGATGGGAGGCCGGCTCCGGAGCGGTCTTCATGGGGCTGATCTCCCGGATGGATTTCTGGCTGACGGTTGTTCGGCCCAGGCTCCATCATATGCTAGCGGTATTGAAAGAATCGCAACCTGGATTTTCCATTTTAGAAAATTCTGAGGAATTTTCCAGGGAGAGAGATAAGAAAGGGGAAGGATCCGACGATGGAGCCCCAACGGAAATATAGTGGCGATCGGTGGGGTTCCGCTCGCCCGCAGGATAGCAGGGGACAGCGGGAGGTGAGGAGCAGACAGGGCGTCTTTAAACCCGGTATGCCAGAAAGGGTGATAGAGAAGAGAGGCAATATAACGAGAAGAAAGCGCCCTATGCCTTCAGCATTTCTCCCCCAGGCTCCTGCTGAGCCTGTCCCCTTTGCCCGGGGACTTCGGAGTGTTGCCTGCAGCCAGTTCGAACCAGAAGACGCTACCGACGCCGACCGTGCTTTCGACACCGATTTCGCCTCCCATCAGTTCGACCAGTTGCTTTGTGACGACCAGGCCGATGCCGGTACCCTCCACGGAGCCTGCTTCCTGCCCCAGCCGGTTGAATTGCTGGAAAAGCTGCTTCAGTTTTTCGGGCGGCAGGCCCGGCCCGGTATCCTTGATGCTGATGCGGATACGGTTGGGCATCGGTACGGTGCAGATCACTTCGACCGTACCTCCCTCGCGATTATATTTGATCGCGTTGGACAGAAGGTTGATCAGAACCTGCTTGACCCGCGTCCGGTCTGCGTTGACCAGAATATGCATTTCTGGCGGAGGGAACATGAGCTTTATCCCGCGTTCCTGGGCTTGCGGTTCGATCATGGTGCGGGATTCGATCATGACTTCCCCGACGCACATGGATTCCGGGGAGACCATCAGCTTGCCTGACTCGATCGCCGCAAGGTCGAGAATCTTGTTTATCAGTTCCAGCAGATACCAGCCCGCCGAGTTGATTTCCTTGAGCATGGTCAGTTGCGTGAATGTCGGTGGTGGAGAACTCGACTCCATCAGCTGGGCAAAACCGAGCATGACATTGAGGGGAGAGCGCAGTTCGTGGCTCATGCTGGAAAGAAATTCCGATTTTGCCAGATTCGCTTTTTCCGCTTCGGTCTTGGCTTTGATGAGCTCTTCTTCGATCAGTTTGCGCTTGGCAATATCGCGGCGCAATTCCGCATTCACGCTCGCCAGTTCATTCGTACGTTTCGCCACCAGTTCCTCAAGCCGATACCGGTGCTGGCGCAACTCTTCTTCCGCTTCCTTGCTCTCGCTGATATCGACCAGGATTCCCTGAAGGAAGAGGGGGCGCCCCGATTCATCCTTTACCACGTTTGCCTCATCGCGAAACCACAGGATTTTTCCTTCACGCGTCATGAGACGGTACTCGCAACGCAGGGGCGCGCCAGTAGCGCGGCTTTTCGCACGCTCCTCGAGCGTACGTTCACGGTCGTCCGGATGGGTCTGTGCGAGCAGGATGTCGGGGTTGTTCAGCCACTGGGCGGCAGGAAGTCCGAGCATTTCTATGCGGGTGCTTACATAAATAAAGCGATTGGTGCCGTCCAGCGCGGCAATATAGACAACGGCTGGAATCGTCTCGACGAGGGAGCGGTACTTGGCTTCTGCCTGGGAGAGTTTTTCTTCCGCGTTCTTTTTATCCAGTACCATGCGCCGTTCTGTCAGCACGCGCTGGATCACGGCCGGCAGAAGTTCCAGGTACTGGTGATCCACATCCTTGATCAGGTAGTCTCCTGCGCCGCGCTTCATCGCCTCCACGGCAATTGTTGCGTTATCCGTACCCGTCAGCATCATTACCGGAATGGCGACTTCACCCGAATCCGAGGTAAGTGCAGCCAGAAACTCCAGTCCGTTCAGGTCGGGGAGGTGGTAATCGAGCAGGATGCAATCGGGGTTCTGCTCGTGGGCGAGCTGCAGGCCTTCCTGCCCCGAATCGGCCTCGGTCAATATGAACTCGTAATCCGGGTCCCGAGCCAGCATGCGCCGGCAGGCCATGCGGTCCACGGCATCGTCTTCGACGAGCAGTATCCGGATCTGCGGTTTGGTCATTGAAGGATCTGGGAATGAAAAAGATTCACATGCTTCCGATATAGGTTACGGCATTTCACTGATGGTCCAGTATGCGTCTATCGACCGCATGACTTCGACGAATTGCCTGTAGTCCACAGGCTTGGCCATGTAACCCGCGACGCCGAGATTGAAGCTGTTCACCTTATCCTGCTGTTCCTCGGAGGTGGTCAGCACGACGACCGGAATACGCCTGAGCTCCGGATCATTCTTTACCACTTGCAGGAACTCGATGCCATTCATGATGGGCATGTTCAGGTCGAGCAGGATAATGCACGGTTTGTCCTGTTTCGGATCCTGGAGATAGCTTATTGCTTCTTCTCCATTCTCTACGTGTGCGAGAGGATTGGTTACGTGGATCTCCTTGAGCGCGCGCACGACTGTCATGGTGTCCACCTGATCGTCTTCTACAAGGAGAATAGGTTTATTGGTGACTTTCACGTTATGGTTCCTGTGGTTGAGTTATCAGTTGCCCCGAATTCTTGGATAAGGTAAAGAAAAATGTGCTGCCCTCACCAGGCGTGGACTCGATCCAGACATGGCCACCATACATTTCCACGATCTTTTTCACCAGTGCGAGGCCGACTCCGGTGCTTTCTATCCGATCGCGCGGCGCCAGGGTCTGGAACAATTGGAAAATTCTATCAAAATGGCGCGCTTCGATGCCAGGGCCATTATCGCTGACACCGAACTTCCAGTGGTCATCCTCGTCACTGGATGTGATGCGGATCTCGCACCGGGGCTTATCGGCATACTTGATCGCGTTGGAAAGCAGGTTCTGGAATATCTGCTGGATGCGCGTCGGTTCTATGACCAGGGCCGGTAATGGGTTTTCGATGATAATGCTGACATTCGGCGGCGGGGCGATGAGATTGATTACGTCCCGCACCACCTCGCCGACATCTGCCGCAACCGGTGTTTCCTTCACGCGGCCGACCCGGGAATACTGCAAAATCCCGTCGATCAGGTTTCCCATGCGGTGCACGCGACTGACGAGAAGACGCATGTGCTCCTTGCCCTCATCGTCGAACTTGTCCGTGTAATCCGCCGATAGCCAGTCTGCCAAGGCACCGATGGCCCGCAGGGGCGCTTTCAGATCATGAGACACTACGTAGGCGAAACTTCTCAGTTCCTCGTTTGCGCTTTCCAGATTTGTCATCAACAGCGCTTTCTGCTCTTCGGCGTGCTTGCGCTCGCTGATATCGCGCACGATGACGACGAACATCCGGCCTTCGCCCGTGCCATGCATCTCCGCTACCGATATATCCATGGGAAACGTGCTGCCGTTCCTGCGCAGCCCGGTCAATTCATTGGTTGTCCCCAGTTTGTCGGCTTTCTGGTTTTTCAGATAATGCTTGAAGTAATCCATCCTTTGACTGCGTCTCTGTTCGGGATGGGGAAACAGGAGGGCGATGTTCTGTCCGACTATTTCGCTTTCGGGATAGCCGAAAATCTGCTCTGCTGCAGGATTGAAGGTTCTGATCACGCCTTTTTCATCGACGGATGCGACACCGACGATCAGGTTGCTCAGCAGGGCCTTGGTATGCGCTTCGCTTTCGCGTACCTGGGCAATGGTATCGACGAGACTGTCCCGCATTTCTTTGACCGCCTGCATGAGGTGACCGATTTCATCTTCGGTGCGGATATCGATTTCCTGCCGGAGATTCCCTGCGGCAACGCTGCGGGCGATTCCCACCACTTCCTCCAGGGGTCGAAAGATGACGCGGGTAAACATGAGACCGAACAGGGCCGCCAATGCGAGGGCAACGACGATCGAGGCGATGAGAATATTGCGTATGGTCTCGTAGCGCTGCTGCTCATAATCGTATTGTCTCTTGGTCTCGTTGATCTGCAGCAGAACGAGCGCATCGATTGCTTCACCAACAGGTACATAGAGCGGGCGAATCCTTTCCACCAGGAGCCGGTTCGCCTCCCCGATCTTCCCTGCCCGCAAGGCCGAGATTGACGGCAGGAGTCCTTCCTCGACGAATTTTTTGCGACTTTCAGCAAACTTATCCGCCAGTTGCCTTTCTCTCGAGGTAAGGTGAGTTTGGGTATACGTATTCCAGGTTCGGGTTATATCGTCGATATTCTTTTCCGCCATGTCCGTTTTGGCCTGAATGGTCTCGGCCGTGGGCATGACCAGCGCCGATGTGATGGCGAGACGGTTCTGCAGCAGGAGCGACTCCATGTACCCCACCTGGCTGAGCGGAATGGCCCGATCATGATAGACAGTCCTCAGGCCTTCGATTGCGTTGCTCATACCGAACAACCCGATGACGCCGAGACCTAGGAGAAAGATGACCAGGACCGAGAACGTAAAGATCAGGCGCGATTTGATGGTCAGTTTTTTGAGCATGTGTCTTGGTTTATTCACAGCTGGAACCGGGGCACTACATCAAGGAATTGTAAACATTCCCCGCATGAGCCGGGAATAAAATTGCCTTCCGATCTGAACGGATCTGAACAGACTCACCAAGTGTCCGGGAATCTCCTGAAAATGGGCCGCCGCTCAACGCGCGTTACCTCTGGCATGAACCAGCAGGTCGATCGGATAATGTGGAAGGCATGTCGATGAGCGGTGAGGAAGGCCTTCACCATCACTCTACCCCGATTGGGGGAAGATGGTTCGTGATCGGCCTGTCAGCAGACCTTGGCCCGTCAGCATGAAACTGGGTGGCGTATGAACGGCAGCGCTGCAAACGCGACCGCGCCGTGCGAAATCGCCAGCCCGGGTTGGGTTGAACTTACTCGATCGAAGGCAGGATAATGCCCAGACTCCTGGCTTTGGCCTCGACAGCACTGGGGGTTCTGCCTAGCTGTCGTGAGATCAACGTGAGGGACAGATTCTGACGAACCGAGTCCTTGAGGAGACGAATATCCTCTGGTGTCCACGCGGTATATGAATTATCCGCCCATTGCCGTCTATCGCTTTTTCGCCGGTCACCGATTCTGCGTTCCGGTTCATGCCGTACCGATACACACGGCGAAGTATCATTTCTGCATATGGTGGCTACAATTTGCTCCGCCGCGGATTTCAGGGAGGTTTTCAATTTCCGGGAAGCGGATTCTTTTGTAATGGTCTGCAGCAATTCAATAAGCTCTCCCCGTTGCTCAGACGGCAGGGCATTCAAGACATCCCGCAATATTTGGGAGGATCGCTGAAGTTCTTCATTCTGCGGATCCGATGCACTGTTCTCCAAATCTTCCCCATTTATAGAGCCGACAATCCTGCTGGGATTGACCTCGTCTTTAGGTAAAGTTCTCCCTCCAGGCAACCACTTTTTTTCGTAAAAAAGCCATGGTGCCTGCTCCCCAACGAGGGGAATTGATGGATACGGCCCATCTCAGAGGAGGTACACACATGTGCGTTGTTCCGGTTGAAGCGGGCAGTACCCTTGCTATTTCGCCGTGAGTACACTGATGCTTGACAATGGAATCAGCAAGCATCAGTCCTGGGACAATATACAGTATAAGTGTACTGATATCAAAGCCTAAGCGATATTTCCCGTAGACGCAAGCCATTGGACCGGGGTCGTGATGGCCCTCATGCGGGGCCGGCCCCTTGTCTCCCCC
>CAZYYR010000156.1:0-6045 GCA_964651465.1 uncultured Nitrosospira sp. | reverse complement strand
GCCACCTTCGGCTGGTAGTAATTGACCAGTTGACCATCCTGCATGGCAGCGCGCAGTTCGTCTGCGCCGTAAGCCTTTTTCACCATGCCCGCCTCGGTGGCCGCGGGCGGCGTCCACTTGTCGAGCAAATCCGACAGTGCCTCCGGCTTGACCGGCTTGTGCAGGTATCCGAGGATCGGGATTTTGTGCGCGCGCACCAGTTTTACCGCAGTCTGCAGCATGCGCTCATCCTCTCCGCTGACCAGGACGAGGCTGCCGGCGTAATTGCGGTCCACCAGGTGACGCACGAACTCGATCCCGTCCATTTCCGGCATGTTCAGATCCAGCAGGATCACGTTGGGCGCATCCTGGGCGGATATTTTTTCCAGCGCGGCCTGCCCGCTGTCGCACAGCGTCACGGAAGAAAATCCCAGGTTCGACAGGATGCGGCCCAGCAGCTTCAGTATGAAAGGCTCATCGTCCAGCGCAAGGATTTTCACTGCGGATCGTTCTACCATGGCCTGTTTTCGTCCTTTTTCATTCTTTTTCGTTCTTTACGGCATGATCGCGTTTTTCGATCCCGCCTCCCAGTATAAGTCCGATTATCCTAGAAACCATAGTTGGACGGGAGTGGAGCGTGTGGTGATCCAGGTGCGAGGCAAGGCGCGATGAGGCCGCAGGGCCGCTCCCTGCAACGAAGAGCAACGCCGCATTTCGCGCCTGGAGCGACATACGATACACCTCGTAGCGGCATCACCATTCCGGTGAATGAGAAAATTCCGAAAATGCCTCTATATCCCATGGGCTTGGCTCTCCAATTAAGCGGTCAACTGCGGTTTCTAGGATTACGCCAACGATCCGATATATTGATCCACGGCGGCCAGTTCGGCTTCGAACGGCGGCAGCAGATCGGCAAGCGCGTCGGTATCGCCTCTTTTCCCGGCCTGTTCCATTTGCGCGCTCAATTCGCCCAGCGCCAGTGCGCCCACCGATCGCGCCGAGGACTTGAGCTTGTGCGCCGAAGCGCCGGCCGCGTTCGCCTGCCCTGCCTGGCAAGCGGCACGCAGCTCTGCCGCAATCTTTTGGGCGCTGGCGCGGAAATCCTCAAGAAATTCGGCAATCATGACGGGATCGTCCCCTACCAGTGCCTTCAGGACATTCACGTCGACCGGCTTTTCTTTCGGCACCTGTCCCTCCGAGCGAGCGGACGGAACCGCGTCGGCCGGAACCGGGACCGGCGCGCCAGCCCGGATGAAGCCGGGAGTTTCGGAAATTTCGGAAGTTTCCGACGCTTCGGGAAGATCCGGGGTGCCGGCGGCCTCGGGCGTTTCAGGAGTGTAGGGGGCATCGGGAGGGGGGGGTGCGAGCGCAAGCAGTTCCGTGCTGGCACTGGAGGGCAGCCACTTGTGCAATATCGCCTTCAAGTGCGCTAGTTGTACGGGCTTGCTCAGGTAATCGTCCATTCCAACGGCACGGCAATGCTCGGCCTCACCTTTAAGCGCGTTGGCGGTAATCGCAATGATAGGGGTGCGCTTCCTGTCATCTTCTGCCCGGCGGATGGCGGCCGTCAGCTGGTAGCCATCCATTTCCGGCATATGCAGGTCGGTGAGCAGTAATGCATAGCTGCCGCTCCCCCATCGCTTCAGCGCTTCCCTGCCGTTGCCCGCGATGTCGGCCGCATAGCCCAGCAGGAAAAGCTGCTGCCGGATCACTTTCTGGTTGATTTCGTTATCTTCCGCTACCAGGATCAGCCTCCCCTCTTCCAGTGCTTTTTCGCGTGAAGGCACGACGATTGCCTCGACCTTGCCCTCCTCCGGCTCGATTGCCTCCGCTTCATGAGCGCGTCCGGCCGCGATGGCAACGGCCCGCAGGAACGCCTCACGGTGCATCACGTCGCCGTCCAGCGTAACCGTATCCACCTCCTCGGAGCGCTCGTGGCGACGTCTTCCACGCCGGATGACGACGAAGCGCGGTTCGATGTCCGGCTGGTGATGACCGTGCTCGAGCACGACGAAATGCGGATCCAGGTCGGGCCGGGCCCGGAAAGCCGCGCGCAGCTTTGCCAGGGGCGGCGCATCGTGCCCGGCATCGATGATGAACAGCCACAAGCCGGGAGGCAAGAGGGGGATGCGCTTGAGCGCGCTGTCCATGTCCTGCACGCGCTCGGCTTCCGCCCCGCTGTATCTCAGGTAGACAGCCAGGTCGTCCGCCAGTCCTTTTTCGTCACCCAGCACCAGGCAGGAGATGCCGCTCAAATCCACCACCGTGGGCTCGGGCTGAACGGCCGTCGGCAGTTCGAAGGAAAGGCCGACGGTGAAAGTGGAGCCTTCTCCCGGTGCACTCTTCACAATGATGCTTCCCCCCATCAATTGCACGAGATGATGCGAGATGGCGAGCCCCAGCCCCGTGCCGCCGTAGCGGCGGGTGGTTGAAGTATCGCCCTGCGTGAAGGAAGTGAACAGGCGCGCCTGCACCTCCTCGTTCATGCCGATGCCATTATCGATGATCTGGAATGCCACGGTCGCATGGCGCGCATTCCGTTCGGTCAGCGTGGCGCGCACGCCGACACGGCCGGGCTCCTGCAGTCCGCTGGAGAACTTGATGGCATTGTTGGCCAGGTTGACCAGCACCTGGCGCAAGCGCAGCGCATCGCCCAGCACTTCTTCCGGAATTGCCGGGTCGAGAAAAAGGGTGAGTTCCACCCCCTTTCTCGCAGCCAGGCTTTCCAGCATGGCGCATGCCTTTTCCACCACCTTCACCACCGACATGGATGCCTGTTCGATTTCGAGCCTGCCTGCCTCGATCTTGGAAAAATCCAGGATGTCCTCGATGATATCCAGCAATGCGAATGCGGATTCGCGGATGAGATCGACCATCTCCATCTGGTAGCCGCTCAGGCTGGTCTGCTGTAATACATCCGCCATCCCGATGACCCCGTTCATGGGCGTGCGTATCTCATGGCTCATCGCAGCGAGAAAGATCGATTTCGCCTGGTTGGCCTGTTCCGCGTCGCTGCGCGCCTGCTCCAGGTCCTTCAGGATGCGCATGCGGTCGCTGATGTTGATCCCGGAGGGTATGAGCTTGACCACATTGCCTTTTTCATTGCGCACCGGCACGAGCATGAAATCGATCGTCATGAGGCCGCCGTCGGCGATGCGTACTTCCAGGTCATGACGCACGACTTCACCGGCGCGCGCATGCTCGATGTCCTCGCGTATCTGCGCCTGCACCTCGGATTTGTAGGAAAACCATCCCGTCTGGTCGAGCGGCTTGCCGATGACATCCTCGCTGCGCAGGCCGCCCATCTCCAGCGCGATGCGGTTGATCTCGACCAGCACGCCCTCCGGCGTCAGTTCACCCACGATGGCTGCCATGTTGTCCACGATGGCGCGCAGGCGCTGTTCGCTGCCGCGCAATGCCTGCTCCACGCGCTTGCGTTCGCGGATATCACGCAGGATGCCCGTGAAATAGCGCTTGCCGCCGACGAAATATTCGCTCACCGCCACGTACAGGTCGATCGGCTCGCCATTCTTGTGCCGTCCCTCGACCTCGCGGCCCATGCCGATGTTATGCACGCCTTCGACTTCGAGCGTAAGGATGTGATCGAATTCGCATCGCCCGCGCCCTGTCCGGTAGTAGCGGTTAACATATCCCTCGTGGCCGCTGCGATGGGGTTCGGGCATGAGAATCGAGACCGGCTGGCCGATCGCTTCCTCGCGCGTGTAGCCGAAGAGCTTTTCTATGACCGGGTTCACCGACCGGATGATGCTTTTGTCATCAATGGTGATGATGCAATCGACCATGTGCTCCACGATGGAGCGCGTCTCCTCCTCCTTGCTTGCAAGTGCGGCATTGACTCTTTCCAGATCGGCGGTGCGCGCTGCGACCCTGTTTTCCAGGTCCTGGTTGAGCTGTCGCAGGTCATCCTCGGCTACATCCCGCTCGCGATTGCTGGCGGTCAGGCGCTCCGTCATGGTATTGAATGTGCTCGCAAGCTGGCCTATCTCGTCCCAGCCGGCAACGGGAACACGCTGCTGAAGATTGCCGGCAGCGATATGATGGGCGCTGCGGCTGAGATTCTTCAGGGTGGTTACCACGCGGCGGCTGAACAGAACGGCGCCCAGTATCGCGGCAACGAGAGTGAGACCAAGGATCAGCAGGCTGAAGGTACGCACGCGTTTCACGAAGGCGAATACTTCGTCCGCATCCATCTTCACCTCGATACCCCAGTTCATGCGCGGGAGATATCGCCACGCTGCGACCACCTCCTTCCCACGATAATCCGTTTTCACGCCGCCTCCGCGCTCACCATGCACGCCGCTCTGGCTCGCTGTCGAAAACGGCGGGCTATGAAAGGGTATCTTGAACTCGAGTGCTGCGTTCGATTCATGCTTCAGCGGCGCCATCACGAGGGCGGTGCGATCGTTCAGCAGCCGCGTCACCACCGTTTCGCCGCTCGCGCCCAGCCCCACGTTGTCGGTAACCACCTCGAACACCCGCTCGCTGTAGATCTGGAGCGCCAGTACGCCTTCGAGCTTGCCTTCGATCACGATGGGAAACGCCATGAAGGCCGCGATCGCGCCGCGCGAGGGCGGGTAATATTCAAAATCCGACACACCGTCCTGCAGGGTATTGATCGCCTCGCGCACCAACCGGGCAAAGCCGCTGTTCCGGTAAGGGCCCGTGACGAGGCTGGTGGCAAAATCGGACTCGTGCGCCTGGCTGTAGACGATGTCGCCCCGAGGGGAAATCAGGAAGAGATCGTAGTAGCCCGCGTCTCCGACAAAGCGTTGAAAATGCTTGTGATAGAAATCATTCAGCTGGCGATAGGCTTCCGATTCGACGCCCCGTGCGGTAAAGACGCGATTGAATTCCTGCATGGCCATGCGCGTGGTGCCGGTGGTCTGTATGACCCTGGCGTCCAGAAGGCGCTCCCGCAGGTAGCTGTCGATCTGCTCCGCCTTCATGTCGGCGATGGCGGACACCTGCTGGATGGCAGTTTTCTCGGTCTCGATTTCAAAGGTGCGCAGCAGGCTGTAGCCGATGATCAGGATGGGCAGCAACGAAACCGCCACGAACCAGATCGCAAAGCGCTGCGTAAGAGATGTGAATCTCAGCATGGCATCACCCGGGCCGGCCGGGTGGATCGGCATTCCGCCCCTTTGCCGACTGCGTGCCTTGCGGAAGAGAGGGCTTGGTCAGGGACCGGTCGAGAAGCTGAGTCCACTCTTCACGCGAGCGGTAAGTGGGGAACGGCTCCGGTTCGAGCGGCTGCCCGGAATCCCAGACTACGTCGAACTGGCCGTCTTCACGGGCCTTGCCGATGCGCGCGACTTTCCATGCATGCCGGGTGCTCGGATCGAGGGCAACCACCCCTTCGGGTGCGAGCAGGCTCTGGCGCAGGATGGTGCGCTGTACCTTGGCCAAATCTCCCGACCCGGCTTCGAGCGCGGCCTGTATCCACATCCGCATGTTGATATAGGAAACCTCGGATGGGCTGTCAAGTATGGCATGGGCGCCATAGCGTTCCCGGAACCGCGCAACGAAGGCCGCGTTCCCGGGAGTGGCGATCGCCTGGAAATAATTTCTGGCGGCGTAATGACCGGCCATGGGGATGGGATCCGGAGTGGCCAGCCCAACTTCCGTGACGCTGAACGACAGCACCGGGATATCCTTCGCAGTCATGCCGGTGTTGGCCAATGCCTGGAAGAAAGCGGCGTTATCCGTACCGACGATGCTGTTCAATACCAGGTCCGGATGCTGGCGGACAATATCCGAGACGAGACTGTCCATGTCCGTCGATCCGACAGGCACATTGCTTTCACCCACGATGACCGCCCCGTGGGTGGCGAGCAAATCCTTCATGAGGATAGTCAGGACATGCGAAAACGTATAATCGGATCCTGCCAGGTAGACCCGCTTGGCGGTATTCTCGGGCTGCGTGCCCGGCGGCAGCTTGTTGCCCAGATTGACCAGGCCCCAGTGCACCGCCGGCATGACCAGCTGGTTGGGTACTGCCCCGCCGTAGATGATGTTGGGGGACTGTTCCATGCCCTCGTAGCGCAG
>CAZYYR010000155.1:0-6050 GCA_964651465.1 uncultured Nitrosospira sp. | reverse complement strand
TCCGACGACGCCTCGGTCCCACCCTTTGATTACCCTGCCGGCACCGAGCAGAAACGAGAAGGGGGCGCCGCGATCGAGAGAACTGTCGAATTTTGCCCCCTTCTTGCCTGGAGCGCTCGCATCGTAGAGCCAGCCGGTATAATGTACTTCGACCATCTTGCCAACCGCAGCCTCCTCGCCTGTCCCGACTTTGGTGTCTTTCTTGACGAGTTCGGTCACACTGGATGCATTCCGTCCGGTTTCGGAAAATGCGATCTGGGGCGACAGAATCAGGCCCATGAACATCATGAACACTACGCTCAAATTGATCAGCTTGTTTACTTTCATTATTCCCCCGAAAATAGGATTGGAAGTCATCTGCTCTTCCGGCAACGGTTCATTATACTCGCCTCAAGAGGAGCCCGCGGATCGACATCGGACGATTCACTCCATAAAGTCGCGCTAGCTGATCGCTTTACGCTATGCAGAAAAAACCGGATGAAGGGATATGCGATGAACAAAGGGACATCCCTTCGCAAAGAGACGTTCCTTCGACAAGGCTGCACGATTCTCGCCTCGTCCGCTCGCTGTATCTCGCTGCAGGATTCACTGCCTTGATACTGGCCGTGGCGGGGATCGTCCTGCCGATACTGCCCACCACGCCTTTTGTACTGCTGGCGGCAGCCTGCTTCGCCCGCAGTTCGCAGCACTTTCATGACCGGCTTCTGGCTAACCGGGTGGCCGGACCGATCATCCAGGAATGGGTCGAACATCGCAGCATTCCACGCAAGGTCAAGCGCTGGGTCTACTTTCTGCTTGCGCTCTCGTTCGGCAGCTCGATCCTGATGATGCCGTCCAACTGGCATAGAATGATGCTGGCTGCGCTGGGAGTCATCCTCGTCGCTTTTATCTGGCGCATACCTGTCCGGGATACATCCGCCGGCTCATGAAAACACCCCGGGACGGATCGGGCCGCCAGTATCGCTCCATTCCCCCACTGCCGCCCCCACCCGATCTCCTTTCACGTGCTGTCTGACCCGGTCAGGTGACGCGTGGCGGCGCCGGTGGAACTTCCGCGATCAGGGAGCAGCCTGCTGTTCGGCTACAAAGATTTCTACACGCCGGTTTTTTGCCCGGTTTTCAGCCGTATCGTTGGCCGCGACAGGCTCCCGCGAACCCCGGCCATCTATGCTTATACGGTTCGCCGAAATACCGCGATATGCCAAATAGTCGCGCGTACTTGCAGCACGGTTGAGAGACAGGGGATTATTGACCGCATCGCTGCCCGAACTGTCTGTATGGCCGATAATGGTTACCGTCGTGCCGGGATTATTGTTCAGACTTGCCGCAAAGCTGTCCAGCACCGGCCTGAAGTTCGATTTGATATCTGCGCGGCCGGTATCAAACGAAATATCGCTTGGAATATCGAGCTTCAGGCGGTTATCGGATGTCTTGACGACTTCCACTCCCGTACCGGCGGTTGCCTGCTCCATTTCCCGCTTCTGCTCTTCCATTCTTCTGGACCACACATTTCCGGCAATGGCGCCCACCCCGGCACCGGCCGCGGCGCCGATCGCGGCACCTTTCCCTTTACCCGCGATCGCACCGATGATTGCACCCGTACCTGCGCCAATCCCGGCGCCTATGGCTGTATCCCGGGTCCTTGTGCTTTGCGTTTCGGGCGAGCTGGCGCAACCTCCCAGCATCAGAACCACCGCCACGGATACGACCGATAATTGATTAAGCATATTTTCTCCTGTTGGTTGTTGATCGGATTGGAAGAAGCAGCAATTCCCCATATTGCTCATGATCCGTTTCCGTTTGAGGCGCTCCCTGCTTCCGTAACCTCCGCGCTCATCCCCTTGGATGATGCATGGCATGAATCTGCTTCAGCCGTTCGCGCGCAACGTGCGTGTAAATCTGGGTGGTGGAGATATCGACATGCCCCAGCAGCAGTTGCACCACGCGCAAATCGGCACCGTGGTTGAGCAGATGCGTGGCAAAAGCATGGCGCAGTGTATGAGGAGAGAGCGGTGTCATGATCCCGGCCTGGCGCGCATAACGTTTGATCAGGTACCAGAAGGCCTGGCGCGTCATGGCCGAACCCCGCGTGGTAACAAACAGGGCGTTGCTCGTTTTATTGCCGAGCAGCTGCGGGCGCGCATCCCGCATGTAGCGGGCGACCCATTCCAGCGCCTCCTCTCCCAGCGGTGCAAGACGCTCCCTGCCCCCTTTGCCCATTACCCGGATGACGCCCATGTCCAGGCTGACCTGTCCGCCCTCCAGGCTGACGAGTTCGGATACCCGCAAGCCGCTGGCGTACAGCACTTCGAGCATGGCACGGTCCCGCAGCCCCAGCGGGACGCTTACATCGGACGCCCCGAGCAGCGCCTCCACATCGGTCTCGGTCAGCGTAGCCGGCAGATTGCGCGGGAGCTTCGGGGAGGCGATGTCGAGGCTGGGATCGGTCCGGATTTTCCCCTGGCGCAGCAGGTAGCGATAAAAACGCTTCAAGCTCGACAGTTCACGGCTGGTTGTGCTGGCCTTGACCCTGGCGGAAAACTTGGAAGCCAGAAAACCGAGCAGATCGGAACGGGTCGCAGAAATCAGGCTGTTGCCGTGCTGCTCCTGCCGGCCAAGCCACCGGCTGAACTGCTCAAGGTCGCGCCGGTAGCTTTCCAGCGTGTTGCGCGCAAGCCCGTCCTCCAGCCATAGCGCATCGCAGAATTCATCGAGCAGTGCGTCCCGCTCAGGCCCGCTCATGCCGCAGCAACCAGCGCTTGATATCCAGCGGCATGCCATCACTTGCATTCATGAAGCCGCCCAACCCCCCGCTCTTGGCAATGACACGATGGCAGGGGATGACGATAGGCAGCCGGTTGGCGCCGCAGGCCTGGCCGACCGCGCGCGGAGCCGAATGCAATTCCGTCGCGATATCGCCATAGCTGCGGGTCTTCCCCGCAGGGATGTCCTGGATGGCATGCCATACCCGGCGCTGGTGGACCGTTCCACCGATATGCGTGGACAGGTCGAACACGAAATCGGGATCGGCCAGATAGGCTTGCAACTGCCTGCAGACCTCCTTCGCAAGAGGCGAGCGCGGCTCAAGCAGCGGCGTGTCCAGGGGAAGATACTCGATATCCGTCAGCCAGTCCTCCTCGATACGCACCCCGAGCACGGCAAATGGCGCGGCTAGCTTTGCCTGATAGTCTCCATCTGGTCCTGTTTTCCGAGTGGTCCTGCAATTGTCCATGCCTGAATTCCTGTCCTGCCCGCTCCGCTCCATGCAGATGCCATTGCCCCAACGTGCCGCTCCTGATTCTCGCCTGTGCCGCCGGGTTCGAGCTTGCTGCATCGGAAACACGGCCACCCCTGTTGTTAGTCATTCCATCCGCTTTGACTTCAAACGGAAAGTCCGGCGATAATCGGTCATTATCCGGCTTGAGCAAACGTCCAGCAAGACTTCTATTCCCTCGATCAAGGAGCAGACAGTGAAATTCAACATAAAAAGCGGAAGTCCCGATGCGCAGCGCAGTGCCTGCGTGGTGGCAGGCGTATTCGAGGGAGGCAAATTGTCGCAAGCCGCGGCCGCCATGGATGCGGTCTCCCAGGGATATCTCGCCGGCAAACTGCGCAGCGGTGACATGGAGGGCAAGCCCGGTAATGTGCTGCTGCTGCATAACGTGCCGAATACCTTGTGCGAACGATTACTGCTGGTGGGGCTGGGGAAGGAAGATGAGCTGGACGACAAGGGATACGGCAATGCCGTGCGTGCTGCGTTCAAAAGCTTGCATGAGACCGGCGCCACGGATGCCGTGCTGTTCCTGGCGGAAATTGCCGTCAAAAACCGGGATACAGCCTGGAAGGTCGCCCAGACTGCCATGGCGGCGATGGAAAGCGTCTATCGTTTCGACCGGCTCAAGAGCAAAGTGGAAGAACGCAAGGTGCGCCTGCGCAAAGTCACCCTGGGTATCATCTCCGGCGCCCGAAAAGAGCTTGCCGCCGCCGAGGAAGCCCTGCAGCAGGGATTGGCCATTGCCGAGGGGATGGGCGTGGCCAAGGATCTCGGGAATCTCGCCCCCAACATCTGTACGCCGACCTACCTGGCCGAGCAGGCGACGAGCATCGCCAAAACCTATCAGCTCAAGGCAACCATCCTGGAGCAGAAGGATATGGAGAAACTGGGCATGGGTGCACTGCTTGCGGTGGCACGTGGCAGCCGCCAGCCACCGAAGCTGATCGTGCTGGAGTATTGGGGGCGGAACAAAAAGGAAAAACCGGTCGTACTGGTCGGCAAAGGCGTTACCTTCGATACGGGTGGCATTTCCCTGAAGCCAGCGGCGGAAATGGATGAGATGAAGTACGACATGTGTGGCGCGGCCAGCGTCCTTGGCACGGTTACCGCAGTTGCGAAACTGGGTCTCGCGATCAATATGATCGGCATCATTCCCACTACCGAAAACATGCCGGGCGGCAACGCGACCAAGCCGGGCGACGTCGTAACCAGCATGTCGGGCCAGACCGTGGAAATTCTCAATACGGACGCGGAAGGGCGCCTGATCCTGTGCGATGCGCTGAGCTATGCGGAGCGCTATGAGCCGGAGGCGGTCGTCGATATCGCCACCCTTACCGGGGCCTGTGTCATTGCGCTAGGCCACGTGGCCTCGGGCCTGCTCAGCAATGATGACGACCTGGCGGAGGAACTGCTGCAGGCAGCGGGGCGAGCGTCGGATCGTGCCTGGCGCCTGCCTTTGTGGGACGATTATCAGGAGCAGCTGAAAAGCAACTTTGCCGATATGGCGAATATTGGCGGACGCGCTGCCGGCACCATTACCGCCGCCTGCTTCCTGTCGCGTTTCACCAAGAAATATCGATGGGCCCATCTCGACATTGCGGGCACGGGGTGGAGATCCGGCAAGGACAAGGGCGCAACAGGTCGTCCGGTGCCGCTGTTGATGCAATTTCTGATTGGGCGCGCTACGAACACTACGAACAAGACGGCCGCCGGGCACTGAACGGCATGACGGAAATCGACTTCTACTCGGGGGGTGACAGGCTTCGTACAGCCTGCCGCCTGGTGGCGAAGGCCATGCGGAAAGAACTCAGGGTAATGGTTTATACCCCCGATGTATCGACGGTCAAAGTATTCGACGATCTGCTGTGGAGCTTTTCTGCGACTGATTTCATTCCGCATTGCCGCGCGGAGGATAAATTATCCGATATAACGCCTGTCATACTCAGCCATGTGGAGGCCATCGACCTGCCGCACGATGAGGTGCTGCTCAACCTCGATGTCGGGAACCCCTCCTTTTTCAGCCGCTTCCGGCGCCTGATCGAAATTGCCGGCATAACGCCTGAAGAAATGCAGACGGCAAGGAAACGTTACCGTTTTTATCAAGATAGAGGATACGAGATTCGCCATCACAGGCTTGAGCAGGCTTGACCTGACTCGGCAGACATTCGTCCGAGCGTGCGATTAAAGTTTTCCGGATTCTCGCCGTTCATCCTATCCATTACCTCCATCCCGGCATTCGCATGACCCATCACAATGACGAAGCCTCGCCGGCCACAGACTACGACCAGATCCTGCGCAAGCTGGAAGACCTGATGCGCAAGCATCGGCACAAGCCATCCGAAACGGTCCGGGTTCGGACACAAGACCAATCCGGCTCGCTGTCAGCCGACACCATACCCACGCTGACGGAAGCAATCGATCTGGCCCCTTCCGCTCTGTCTCCGCAATCCGATATAACGGCGCTTCTCAAGCAGATCCTGGATGCGGCCCTCAAGGATGCGGGGGCCGAACTCGATACGGATGCGCGGGCAGCGCTGGTGCGCTCGCTGGAGTCCCGCCTGTTCGGCCTCTGACTGATCCTCGGGGGTAAACGGCGACAGTCTCCTGTGGCTCCTTCCCCTGTGGCTCCTTCCCTTCTGTAGCCGATTCCGCTGTCCACAGGATAACGCCCGGACGGCACGACAGTCCTTTCCGTTATAATTGCAGGTTTCTCTTCCTTGAGACCGGATCGCGGACAATAACGTGGCACTCGATAAGAGCTTCAACCCTCAGCTGA
>CAZYYR010000154.1:2223-6057 GCA_964651465.1 uncultured Nitrosospira sp. | reverse complement strand
TGACGTGGATGGACGTCAGGCTGGGTGATTGGGTCGTAACCCCGCGGCATGGCAAACCGGTGGAAATCAATGCCCTATGGTTCAACGCACTCATGTGCATGGCTGAATTCAGCCGTATGCTGGGAGAAAATCCTGAAACATTCGAAAAGGCCGCCATGCGGGTACGCGCGGGTTTTGCCCGCTTCCTGAAGCCGCACGGCGGCTTGTACGACGTGCTGGACGGGCCGCAAGGCGATGACGCAAGCATACGGCCCAACCAGATATTCGCTGTTTCTCTCCATTACTCACCCATTGCGCGACAGGCCCAGGCGCGAGTGGTGGCCGAGACGCGCCAGCATCTGCTCACATCGTACGGCCTGCGTTCCCTGGCACCGGACCATGCCGGCTATCGCGGCCGGTATGAAGGCGGTGTGCGGGAGCGGGATTCCGCGTATCATCAGGGCACGGCATGGAGCTGGCTCCTGCCGCACTACGCAATGGCGGAGTACAAGGTCACGGGCGATGCCGGGCTGGCACAATCCCGCCTGGCACCTTTTCGGGATCATCTGCTGGATGCCGGCCTCGGCACGATATCGGAAATTTTCGATGGCGAACCGCCTCACGCGGCACGTGGCGCACCATCCCAGGCATGGAGCGTGGCCTGCATACTGGAAACCTGGATAAAACTGGAACGTGAGAAAAAAGATGGCATCGATGCCCATTCAACAGGATGCTGAACGGCAGCGACTGGAAAATCAGCGGCTTGGCACGGAAGACTGGCATTTGTGGGGACCCTATCTGTCCGAGCGTGCCTGGGGCACGGTTCGTGAGGACTACAGTCCCGACGGCACCGCATGGGAGTATTTCGACCACGATCAAGCCCGTGCACGCACCTATCGATGGAGCGAGGATGGCCTGGGCGGTATTTCGGACAAGGCGCAGCGGCTCTGTTTCGCGCTGGCGTTATGGAACGGCAGGGATCCTATTCTGAAGGAACGCGCCTTCGGCCTTACCGGCAACCAGGGCAACCGGGGCGAAGATGTCAAGGAATGCTACTTTTATCTGGACGCGACGCCCTCCCATTCGTGGCTGCGCTATCTCTATAAATATCCCCAGTCCGCGTTTCCCTATACCCGGCTGGTTGACGAGAATGCACGCCGTTTGCGCCAGGATCCTCCATTCCGCCTGATCGACAGCGGCGCATTCGACGAGGGCTACTGGGATGTGGAAATGCTCTACGCCAAGTCGGCGCCGGAAGCAATGCACATCCGCATCCTGGCCAGCAATCGGGGCAACGCCGAGGCAACATTATGGCTGCTGCCACAGTTATGGTTCCGCAACACCTGGTCATGGTCGGAGAACGCCCATGACAAACCACGCTTGTACGCAGCCTCTCCGTCTGCCGGGGCCGCCTGGGGGGTGGCAGCGGAACACCCCACGCTCGGAACATATCATCTCTATGGCCGGCAGCAGGCCGATCCGCTCTATACGGAAAATGAAACCAACAACTCGCGTTTGTGGGGCGAGACCAATGCCGAATCTTATGCCAAGGATGCTTTCCATCGCTATCTTATCGATCATGATCAGCAGGCGGTGAACCCGGCACAACAGGGAACCAAATTCGGCGCTGCGCACAAACTCACGCTTGGACCAGGCCAGACCGGCACGATCGATCTGGTGTTGTCGGTTGCGCCCCGGCCCCAGACATTCGACCTGCATGAGCAGACCCTCATTCAGCGCCGCGCGGAAGCCGATGCCTTTTTCTCTGTGCTGCAGCCGGAGGCGACTACCGAGGACCATCGCATCATGCGCCAGGCATTGGCCGGCATGATATGGAACAAACAGTTCTTTCACTATGACGTAGCCACCTGGCTGGAAGGCGATCGGGCCCGGCCGCCGGAATCGCGCAAACAGGGACGCAACCATTACTGGCGCCATTTCAAGGCAAGCCACGTCATTTCGGTACCGGATTCATGGGAATTTCCCTGGTTCGCTGCCTGGGATCTCGCTTTCCACTGCCCTGTGCTGGCGCTTGTCGACGTCGATTTCGCCAAGGAGCAGATCGAGCTCCTGCTGCACGAAAACTACCTGCACCCCAACGGCCAGATCCCTGCGTACGAATGGGCGCTTGGCGACGTGAATCCCCCGGTGCACGCAATGGCTGCGCTCAAGCTATTTCGTGCCGAGCGCGTGCAACGGGGCAACGGCGACGTCACATTCCTGAAACGCGTGCTGCACAAGCTGCTGCTGTATCACACTTGGTGGATCAATCGCAAGGATGCCACTGGCATGAACGTGTTCGAGGGTGGTTTTCTTGGCATGGACAATATCTCGGTCTACGATCGATCCACGCCCCTGCTCGACGGCCATACGCTGAAGCAGGCCGATGCGACGGGCTGGATGGCCATGTTTTCGCTGCAGCTGACGGTGATGGCACTGGAAATCGCTGTCGAAGATCCTGCTTATGAAAATATCGCCATCCAGTGCTACACCCAGTTCCTGGCGATTGCCAATACGCTCGCCGGGCACACCGGTGCCGGTGTGTCCCTGTGGGACGATACGGATGGCTTCTTCAAGGATATCGTGGTCGATCCCGATGGCTACGGCCACCGGATCGATGTGTTTTCCTGGGTAGGCATTGTCCCGTTGTTTGCCTGCGAAGTGATCGACGCGCGGCTGATGAAGAATCGCACGCGCTTCAAGGCACTCCTGTGGGAACACAAGGGCGGCATGCTCGATGGCAGCGTGGTATGCGCCTGCCCGCTGCATACCAACGAGCGTGGCGAGCATCTGCTGTCGCTGGTCAGTGTCGACATGCTGGTGAAAATGCTGCCGCGTATCTTCGACGAAGCTGAATTCCTGTCGGCGTATGGCGTACGCAGCGTCTCGAAGCGCCATGCCACGGAAGGAGAGCTCGGCCATATTCCCGGCGTCGGCAACGCAATCATCCGGTACGTACCTGGTGAGTCGGACTCGGGACTGTTCGGCGGCAACTCCAACTGGCGCGGACCCGTGTGGATGCAAACCAATTATCTGCTGGTTCAGACCATCGAAAAAATGTACCGCTACCTGGGCGATGCTTTCACTTTTTCCGCACCCTGCCTGAACGGCTACGAAATCAACCTCAAATATGCCGCCAACCTTCTGGCCGACCGGCTGGTCGACATTTTCCGCCGTGACGAATCCGGCCTGATTCCGGCTTTCCCTCCAGACAGTCCTCACCAGACCGACCCGCACTGGCGTGACCTCCTGCTGTTCCATGAGTACTTTCATGGCGAAACCGGACAGGGCCTGGGAGCGGCACACCAGACCGGCTGGACCGGCCTCGTCGCCAACCTTATCATGCGCCGTTATCGGACGGATATTCCTGAGTATTGGAGGGACCAGGCAAGCCGTTGATGCCCGGCAGTTCTTCACGATCCCGCAGGCTCATGAGCATTTCGACAGGAAACGAAAAACACACGCCGATGATGCAGCAATACCTGCGCATCAAGGCTCAGCACCCGGACATGCTGATGTTCTATCGCATGGGCGATTTCTACGAGCTGTTCTTCGACGACGCCGAGAAAGCGGCCAGGCTGCTCGACATCACTCTCACGCGGCGCGGCACGTCGGCGGGGGAACCGATCAAAATGGCGGGCGTGCCTTACCATTCCGCAGAGCAGTATCTGGCAAAACTCGTGAGGCTGGGCGAGTCGGTGGCGATCTGCGAGCAGACCGGCGATCCAGCCCTTTCGAAGGGCCCCGTAGAGCGTCAGGTCATGCGCATCGTCACGCCCGGGACGCTGACCGATGCGGCGTTACTGGAAGAAAAGCACGAAAGTATTCTGCTGGCCCTGCTCGTGCGGGAATCCA
>CAZYYR010000154.1:0-2123 GCA_964651465.1 uncultured Nitrosospira sp. | reverse complement strand
CCCGGCAATTCGGCACTCACGATCTTGCCGGTTTTGGCTGCGAGGGGTTGCACGCCTCGCTTGGAGCGGCAAGCGCGTTGCTGGACTATGCACGTCTCACGCAGGGCACCGGCATGGCCCATGTCACGGCATTGCGTGTGGAGCGGGACGACACCCACCTGCGCATGGATGCCGCCACGCGCCGCAACCTGGAAATCTCGGAAACCATCCTCGGGGAAGCTTCACCCACGCTCCTGTCCCTGCTCGATACCTGCTCGACCAACATGGGCAGCCGTCTGCTGCGGCACTGGCTGCACCATCCGCTACGCGACCGGGAGATGGTCCAGGAGCGGCTCGATGGGGTCGCGTTCCTGACCGGAGAAGGAGGATCGGGGCCCTATCTCGCGTTGCGCGACTGTCTCAGGCGTATCGTCGATATCGAGCGAATCACCGCCCGCATCGCGCTGAAATCAGCCCGTCCGCGTGATCTGTCGGGGCTGCGCGACAGCCTCAAGCGTTTGCCGGCGGGGATTGCGGCTATCGCTTCCTCCACAACCGGCATTTCTCCCGCCGCATCGCCGGGCAGGCGGATTGCTGCACTGGCGCAATCGATGATGCCCGATGGAGAACTTGTCCTGCTTCTGGAAAAATCCCTGCGCGAGGAGCCGGAGATAGCGCTGCGGACAGGAGGCGTGATTGCGGATGGCTATGATGCCGAGCTGGATGAGCTGCGCGCCATACAGAATAACTGCGGTGAATTTCTGCTTCAGCTCGAAACGCGGGAAAAGGCGCGCACGGGCATCGCCAGCCTCAAGGTGGAATACAACCGCCTGCACGGTTTCTACATCGAGGTGACGCATGCCCATAGCGAAAAGATTCCCGACGACTATCACAGGCGGCAGACGCTGAAAAATGCCGAACGCTATATCACGCCGGAACTCAAGGCCTTCGAGGAAAAAGCCGTCTCCGCCCAGGACCGCGCGCTGGAGCGGGAAAAATTTCTGTACGGCGAATTGCTGGACAACCTTTCGCCCCATATCGGACATCTGCAGCAGATAGCCCGCAGTGTCGCCGAACTGGATGTCCTGGCCACCTTTGCCGAGCGCGCGCTGGCGCTCGACTACGTCTCGCCAGTCTTCACCGACGAGACCATCATCGACATCGGCGCAGGACGCCATCCCGTGGTGGAAAATCAGGTGGAGAATTTCATCGCCAACGATGTGCGGCTGGGCGCATATACTCATGCGCCACGGCAGATGCTCATCATTACCGGCCCGAACATGGGAGGAAAATCAACGTACATGCGCCAGGTTGCGCTCATTGCCCTGCTCGCGCACTGTGGCAGCTTCGTTCCTGCCGCGCACACACGCATCGGTCCGGTAGACCAGATCTTTACAAGGATCGGCGCGTCCGATGACCTGGCCGGCGGACGCTCGACCTTCATGATGGAAATGACCGAGGCCGCCAATATCCTGAATAACGCGACCGCGCACAGCCTGGTGCTGATGGATGAGATAGGCCGCGGCACATCCACGTTCGATGGTCTGGCACTTGCCTTTGCGATCGCCCGGCATCTGCTGGAGCAGAACCGCAGCTATACCCTCTTTGCCACACACTACTTTGAATTGACGAAGCTGGCGGAGGAGTTCTCGCAGGCAGCCAATGTCCATCTGCGCGCGGTTGAGCACAAGCACCATATTGTCTTCCTGCATGCCGTCGAGGATGGACCCGCAAGCCAGAGCTACGGCCTTCAGGTGGCGGCGCTGGCGGGTGTGCCGGAAACGGTGGTCGGAGCTGCTAGAAAATACCTGGGAAAACTTGAACAGGACACACTGGATGATCAGCGTCAGAGGGGTCAGAAGGGTCAGAGGGATTTATTCGCGTCGGTGGATTCGTTTCCGGAGGACAAAGCATTTCCGGAATCGGCTGTTACGAAGGAAGAGCGGCACCCCGTCAGACATCCCGCCCTTGTGCTGCTGGGTACCATCGTTCCGGATGAGCTCACCCCGCGACAGGCGCTTGAGCAACTCTACGCCCTGAAACAAGCGGCGGATGAATGATGCCGGGGCGTGATCTCCTGGTTTCCTTGCCGAGGCGGTACGGGATAAACCGATTCAATGGTGATGATGGCCCTGGTGCCCATG
>CAZYYR010000153.1:0-6073 GCA_964651465.1 uncultured Nitrosospira sp. | reverse complement strand
CGTAATCCCTCCCTCCCGACTTCGCCTGGCTCGACGTTCCTAGTGTTGTTGCCATCTCATTACCTCCTATTACGAGAAATATCTATAATAGTTGAGAATAACTACACCCATAGCGGTAGAGGCAAACCATCCTGAAGCTGCCCGTACCTCCACCAGCTTCATTTAGACTGGAGTGCTAAAATTATAGTTCATGAAAAATTTTTCGCATTATTTTTTTTAAGGTGATTATAAATTAATCCGATTATGAGCCTGGCCATGAACCGGTTACAGAGAATTTGCGTCTGTCTGGCGCTCCTTACGGCAAGCGCCGCTGTCAGCGCCGGTGCCATCGGCAGCCTTAAGAATTTCGTCCAGAATTCCCGTACGGTCCGGGCAGAATTTCTGCAGACGGTTATCGACAGGAACGGGCGTATCGTGCAGCGCGGGGGGGGAACCATGCAGTTCGAACGCCCGGGCAAATTTCGTTGGGTGTACGAAAAACCGTACGAGCAACTGATTGTCGGCGATGGAGACCGTATATGGTTCTATGATCGCGACCTGAACCAGGTAACCGTACGCGCGCTCGATGCCGCCCTCGGCAGCAGCCCGGCCGCGCTGCTCGCGGGCAGCAGCGATATCGAGAATACTTTCGACCTTGCCGAGCTTGGCCTGCAAGGCGATACCGAATGGCTCGAAGCGACACCGAAAGCACGCGAAAGTACATTTGAATGGGTACGCCTGGGATTCACGCAGAAGGGGGCTCTCAAGGCCATGGAACTGCAGGATCACTTTGGACAGACCACCGTGCTCACCTTTTCCCAGTTGGAGCAAAACCCTGGACTGGCGCCCGAATTGTTCAGATTCAGCCCCCCTCAGGGCGCGGATGTGATCAGTGACTGATCTGTTCAGCTTGCGGGAACCCGCGGCACCGCTTGCGGAACGCTTGCGCCCGCATGAACTGGGAGAGATGGTGGGGCAATCGCATCTGCTCGGGCCGGGCAAGCCGTTGCGTCTCGCGTTCGAATCCGGCAAGCCCCATTCGATGATATTGTGGGGGCCGCCCGGCACCGGCAAAACGACGCTGGCGCGCCTGATGGCAACTGCCTTCGATGCCGAATTCATCGCCTTGTCGGCGGTGTTGTCCGGTGTAAAGGATATCCGCGACGCCATCGAACGGGCGAAAAGCGTGCTGCAGCAATCGGGACGTCACACCATCCTGTTCGTGGACGAGGTCCATCGTTTCAATAAATCGCAGCAGGACGCATTTCTTCCTTATGTCGAGCAGGGGCTGGTAACATTCATTGGCGCCACTACGGAAAACCCTTCGTTCGAGGTAAACAGCGCATTGCTGTCGCGCGCCCAGGTTTACGTCCTCACGGCTTTGTCACCGAGCGAACTCGTCGTGCTCTTCGAGCGCGCGAGAAACCTGGCGCTTCAGGAACTCGATTTTGCCGATGAGGCCCGAACGTTGTTGATCGACTATGCAGACGGGGACGCAAGGCGTCTGCTCAATTATCTGGATCAGGTGAAAACCGCTGCGGAAGTCGAGGGGAAAACGAGAATCGAGGCGGAATACGTACGCAATGCGCTTTCCCGGGCTGGGCGAAGGTTCGATAAAGGCGGCGATGAGTTTTACGACCAGATTTCAGCGCTGCATAAATCGCTGAGAGGCTCCAATCCTGATGCCACGCTCTACTGGATGTGCCGCATGCTGGATGGAGGGGCCGACCCGCGCTATATCGCCCGGCGCCTGGTTCGTGCTGCCGTGGAGGACATAGGGCTGGCGGATCCGCGTGCATTGCGCGTCGCGCTGGATGGCGCCGAAACCTATGAGCGCCTGGGAAGTCCCGAGGGGGAGCTGGCGTTGGCGCAAGCCGCGTTGTATCTCGCGTGCGCGCCCAAAAGCAACGCCGCTTACCTTGCGTATAATAAAATGCGGTCTTTTGTAGGGGGCGACAAATCCCGGCGTGTCCCCGAACATTTGCGCAATGCGCCCACGGCCCTGATGAAAGAACTCGGCTTTGGCCGGGATTACCGCTATGCGCATGATGATCCCGATGCTTACGCTGCCGGCGAAAACTACTTTCCCGACGGGATGCCGCAGATGAGGTTTTATGAACCAGTAACGCGAGGATTCGAAAGTAGAATCTCCGAGAGGCTCGCACACCTGCACGAGCTGGACAGGCTGGCCACAAAGAAGTCCTAGGGCCTATTATGGTCTAGGGCCCTATCAGGGTCTATTTGGCACTCGCCTTTTGGAGTTGAGATGTTAGACATTCAATTGTTGCGTACCGATCCGGATCAGGTTGCCAGGCGCCTTGCCACGCGTGGCTATGCTTTTCCCATGACGGAATTCGGCATGCTGGAAGCGGAACGCAAAGACCTCCAGACACATACCCAGGAACTGCAGGCGCGGCGAAATGCCGCGTCCCGCCAGATCGGCAATGCGAAAAGTCGCGGAGAGGACGCTGGCGCTCTTCTTGCTGAGGTGGCAAACCTTGGTGACGAGCTCAAAGAGGCGGAACACAGGCTGCAAAAGGCCCAGAATGCATTACAGCACCTGTTGCTTCAAATTCCCAATCTTCCGCATGACAGCGTACCCGAGGGTAAAAACGAATCAGACAATCGGGAAGTGCGTCGTTGGGGTGTGCCACGGACATTCGATTTTTCGGTTAAGGATCATGTGAGCATCGGCGAAGGCCTGGGGCTGCTGGACCTGCCTACAGCGACCAAGCTGAGCGGCGCGCGCTTCAGCCTGATGACGGGCGGGTTCGCGCAGTTGCACCGCGCGCTGGCGCAGTTCATGCTGGACCTGCACACGCGGGAACATGGGTATACCGAGGCGTACGTGCCCTATCTGGTCAACGCTGAAAGCCTGCGAGGCACTGGCCAGTTGCCGAAGTTCAAGGAGGATCTGTTCGAGATTCCACGAAAAAAATCAGGTCTGGCGGAATCTTTGCCCAGCCTGCCAGACCTGCCGGCGGAGGGGAACGCTTCGACGGGCGCATCTTCCATAGAGTCTCGGAATGGGCGCGAACAGGATGACCTCTACCTGATTCCCACCGCGGAAGTTCCGCTGGCGAACATCGTGCGGGATCGGATCGTTGCGCTGGAATCGCTCCCCCTCAGACTCACCGCCCATACCCCCTGTTTTCGTTCCGAAGCGGGAAGCTATGGCAAGGATACGCGCGGCATGATCCGGCAGCACCAGTTCGAGAAGGTCGAACTGGTGCAGATCGTCCATCCCGGAGAATCCTCCAGGGCACTGGAAGAACTGACCAGCCATGCCGAGGCTATTCTCCAGAAGCTGGAGCTGCCTTATCGCGTCATGGCACTGTGCACATCCGACTTGGGCTTCGCCGCCGCCAGGACCTACGATATCGAAGTATGGCTACCGCACCAGAAATGCTATCGCGAGATTTCCTCATGCAGCAACTGCGAAGCATTCCAGGCGCGGCGCATGCAGGCCCGCTTCCGCAATGAAAAGGGCAAGCCTGAACTCGTGCACACGCTCAATGGCTCAGGACTTGCGGTGGGCAGAACATTGGTGGCAGTGCTGGAAAACTTTCAGAATGCCGACGGCAGCGTATCGATTCCAGAAGTGTTACAGCCGTACATGAGCGGCCTGGATCGACTCGCAGCACGGCAACCGACATAAAATATATTATTCGAGAAGGAGTTGCACCATGCAGAACGAGAATGGAGGCGAAGCCGCAATGGAAAATGACACGGCAGGGGACACATCCGAGCTTGAAGCGAAAGTGCGCAATTCCGTTGCAGCGGGAAGCAATGTTCAGCAGGAAGTGCGCGACCTGACGGTAAAGGCGCTAAGCAAGCGGAAGCGGGACCCGGAATCCTTGCGGCACGTGATGACGGCGGTCATGAAGGGCGTGGACGCAGGCGCACACCAGAAGATGCATGCGTCAGACTCGAAGCAGACAGTACTGGACCCCGTGCGCGAAGCCGTCGCCGGCCTGGACGCTGCACTGGCGCAGCTTGCAGAAGCTTCGAAGCTGGCTTTGGAGGAGGCGGCGGGCAGGGCGCAGAAGTTTTCCGAGGAAGATCTCAGGCGCGTGCGCGAAGACCTGGAGAGCATCGAAACTTTGTTTCTGGACACGCTGGAGAGATCGGCTTCAGCCGCTCAGGACCTGGTAAGCGAAACCCTGAGCGACCTGGTTACGCACGCACGGCGTAACGGCACGGCTGTCGGGCTTCAATTGAAGGATACGCTCGGTGCTTTCAGCCAGCAGATGACGACCATCGGACAGAATCAGCTTGAAGCAGGCGTGGAATTGACCCGCGCCATTACCAATCTCATGCGCGAAGCTGCGGCCGATGCACTCGCGGGAATTGCCGAGCGGGTGAAGCCGGGCGGTAGCGGGAACGAACCGCGATAAAAAGGGATTTCCTGTCGATTTTCAGGCAGATGGAGATGGCTCAGATGCTGCACCCATCTTCGTCGCACGAAGGATTTTCGCTGGGCGCGGCAGCGGTGGTTCCCTCGCCAGCAGGCGTTTCGTCAACTTCTTCCGAGAGCAGGGCGCCGATGGAGAATCCAACGGTTAAATCGCTTACGTGGCCAAACTTGTGCAGGCGGATTCGTCCGGTCCTGTCGATCAGGATGAGTGTCGGCGTTCCCTGCATTTGATAGGCGCGCATGGTGAGCGGCACACCCTGCGCGGGCCCGTCATATCTGTCGATTCCGATCGGGAAGCGCAGCCGATACTCATATGCAAATACTTCAAGCGCATCGCGTCCCATCACTTCGTGGTGTTCGAAGACGGTATGGAGCCCGATCACGGCCACCTTCTTCGAATCGAATTCCTGATATATCCGTTGAGCCTGCGGAATACCGACCTGCACGCAACCGGGACAGAAAATCTGAAAAGTATGCAGTACAACCACTTTGCCGCGCAGGGATGCAAGCGTGATCGGTTGGGGTGTATTCAACCAGCCCGACGTCTCTAACTCCGGAGCCATGTTTGCTCCGCCGATATTGCCGGTTTCTGTCATATGCCTGTTCCGGGTAAAGAAAAACAGAATAAAAGAAGTCCTGCCCTGAGCGGCGGCTTCAAGGGAGGGGCGCATCCTCTGCCGTGAAATTTCACGGATCGCCGGATCATTGTAGTGCATTTGTGGTCGATAGACGAGTCGTGCGGTGTCATTTGCCAGTCGTTTTCATGCCATGCCCTCGGTTGTTCCTGACTTGTTCGGGAATCCTGAAGAAAGCCATATTCAACCCCGTCCCCACGCAGGAGCCCGTAGCGGGGCAATGATGCGGCCGCAGCAGGATCGACCTGTTTCCGGCAGGAGGAAAGGCAGGGGGAAATATTATGACGCAACAATAAACCGGGGCATGCCGAAAAAAATTACCACAATTCCAATAGGGTAAAAATACCTTGACCGGAACAAGGAAAAATACCGTTTTTTAGAATAGGGTCATTATCGGTTCTGGCTGGCGCGCGGTGTTTCTTTCTTGTACGTGAGGTTTTGCTGTGGTAGAATTTTTCCGTTTCAGTGGAGGCGTCTATAGCAAGTAACTGGAACGGATTGTGGGAAGTTTCAGAAAGTCTGGGTCAGTTTGAAGAAAGAGGATGACGAACTGACTGGAGGGCCGTGTTATACATGGATTTGATCTTTTCCGGCAACCCGCGCGTTATGACTAAAACATAAACTGGAGAATGTGACCGGATTATGATGCCTGGATATAATCGCGAATTCATCCGATAAGTTTTCGTATTTTATTTTTTCTGTTTTTCTGATGATGCGTATTGATGCTAGTCAGGAAATTTTTATTCAGTTCAGATTTTGAACTTATGGACATGCTGTTATTCTCGCGCGCGAAAGCGGAAGCTTGCATGACGCCTAGAATAACACAATTACCGACGTTCGCAATATGGCTATTTCACGCATGTCACGTCCGGCGATCGGCTCTGCCGGGGTGAACAGAATGATTAGGGGCCGTCACCTAGGCGGTCGATCATTGGGAAGCGTCGGAAATTTATTGGCTCGTACTGAATCAGTAATCAAGTGGGGGAAAATATGAGCAGTAAAGCGGGAGCAAGGATATGGGGGCTGGTAGTCGCGCTGTATT
>CAZYYR010000152.1:0-6078 GCA_964651465.1 uncultured Nitrosospira sp. | reverse complement strand
CCGGCGCACCACAGCGTCAGAAAAACGCCGGCCGCCTCCCATGGCAGGAAGTATTGTGAATAGCGCTTGCACTGCCAAACTCCTCTTTCGGCAACGCCTTCCACTGGCAGCCAGTACGAAGCACGTAGACGATGCCTTCGAACACCTTGCGGGCCGCCAACGACTTTCTGCCTCCACCCGGCTGGCGCTTGTATTCCCTGTCTCCTGCTCGCGCTCGGGCCGGAATCAGCGGCTCCACCCGAGCCCAGAACTCATCCGATACCTGAAAGCCCTTCAGCTTTCAAAATAATTGCTCGATAAAAGTCTGGAGCCAGACAATATACGTTCTATCCGCACCGTATTCGATTCCTGCGTGTAGAAAGTCAGATGGCGACCAAAAGGAATGGCATGGATGCCTGCACCCAGTTCTTTACGCAGCGGGAAGGCTTGGGAAACGTCGGGATTCCGATCTGCCTTGCGCGTTATCCGATATTCACCTGAGCGCTCGGATACTGAATATTTCCGCTGCGCACATTTGTGAGGGTAAATGCAATGGTTAGCGGTCCGACACGACCGATCAGCATCAGCGCGGCGAGGATACATTGCCCGGCGGCTGATAAATCAGCGGTTATTCCTCTTGATAAACCCACTGTGGCGGCTGCCGATACTGCCTCGAATACGAGATCAAGGAAATTTTCCTTTTCAGTGATGGCGAGCAGAAATACGCCCATGCTGACACAAAAGAGCGAGATAACGATGATTGCCAGCGATTTGCGGATGATATCGAGCTGGATGCTGCGGCCAAATACCAGCGGCCGTTCCTGTCCCCGTAAAAATGCCCATGTTGCCAGCAATGCTACTATGAAAGTACTGAGCTTTATCCCGCCGGCTGTGGATCCGGTGCCGCCACCGATGAGCATCAGGCCGATAAGGAAAAATGCGGTAGAAGGAAACAATGCGCCGGTATCCAGTGTATTGAAGCCCGCGCTTCGCGGCGTAACCGCCTGGAACCACGACGCCCAGAGTTTTGCGCTCCAGTCAGGCAAGGCGGCCAGGGTATGGGGGTTACCATATTCAAGTATCAGGATAACCGCCATGGCGATCATGTTTATAGTCAGGGTACCGACGAGCATCAGCTTGGTATGCAGCGAAAACTGCCTGAAATGTTTTTTCTCTATGATGTCAGCAATAACAACGAATCCGATGCCTCCAGAAATAAACAGCAGGGAAATGACGATATTGACGAGGGGATGACCCACAAAAGTCATGAGGCTATCGGGCTCGAGGGCGAATCCCGCATTATTGAATGCGGCTGTGGCATGAAAGAAACTGTAAAACAGGCCATTGCTCCAGCCCATCCGGGGCACCCAGCACAGCGCCAGCAGGAGCGTCCCCAGCAACTCCACTATGACTGTGAAGCCGATGGCCCACAGCATGATGTGACGCACATCGCCTTCTCCCCTGTGGTTAAAGGTTTCACGCAAGGCGGAACGGTGCTTGAGGCTCAGCCGTCCCTGTGTCAGGTGAATGGCAATGATGCCGAAGGTCATCAGCCCTAGCCCGCCACATTGCATCAGCACCAGCAGGATCCAGTGTCCGAGCAGCGTAAAGTGTGTCCCCGTGTCAACTACCACCAGTCCCGTCACAGTCGAAGCGGATACAGCCGTAAACATTGCCTGAAGCCAGGATATTGGCTGGTGGCTTGCTTCGGGCAGCTTCAGCAGCAAGGTTCCGAGGATGGACAACACGATATAGGAGAGGATCAGGGCCTGCGGGGGCGTGAGACTGAGAAACCACTTCTTTATCGGCGAGAACCTCGGTGAACGCGTGGTCTCCGGCATTACAGATACTTTGTAATTTTACGCAAATTGCCAAGAGTGCCGAACAGGACGATCTTGTCATGGAGCCTGAACTCATACTGCGGTGGCGGCAACACCGTGACCTCCTGATCCAGGCGTTTGGTCAGCAAGGGTTGAAGTTGGTTCTCGGTCAGGTGCAACGCACTTGTATCCTGTCCGGCAAGCCGCTCGGAAGCCCGTAAAGCGACAATGAACTGGTCATGGCCGAGACTGATGTAGTCCATTACTTCCGGATAAACCATGCTGCGGGCAAGACGCAGGCCCATTTCGTGCTCGGGATGGACGATATGATCGCTACCCAGCTTTTCCAGGATTTTATGGTGGTTCGGATTGAGCGCTTTGGCCCATACCTTCGGTTTCGGCATACTCTTGACAATCAGGGTGACAAGAATATTGGCTTCGATATCTTCTCCGATGGCAATCACCACACCGTCGCACTCATGTACTCCAAGATCGCGCAATACTTTCTCGTCGCGCGCGTCGGCTATCACGGCCTGGGTGATTTTATCGGCGATGTCGCTGACGAGGTTGGCGTTAAGATCGATTCCGATGACGTCATGGCCCAGGCGCGATAGTTCAAGGGCAATGGTTGAGCCAAAAGCGCCAAGGCCCACAACAGCATAGATATGTTTCATAAAGGAACCCGAGAGTTGAGGATGAGATGTCGCTTTTGAGTATCAAGGGCTATTGAGACTGATTTTATCAGCAGGGCATAACTGGAAGCTTGTGCATTCGTTCTATGTCACATATTGCGCGGGAAAGGGCGCCCTATTAAAGTATCCGATCGATATTGACGGAGGCTTGGCATGGATCCAATAGAAAAAATAATGGTTGCTACCGATATGTCCTTGCTTGCCCGCTGGGCGGAGACCCGCTCGGCGTTGCTGGCACGCGAACTGGGCTGCGAATCCCTGGATATACTGTATGTGGAGGACCGTGCGGCACTCGAATCTCTGCGCAGCCTGATTCGCTCTCCCGAGGACATCGGGTTGCGGATGGCGGATTCAGTTCGCAAGCAGATGACGGAAACTGCACGCAGCCTGCAGGAGCGTTACAGTATAGCCGTTGAAGCAATGACGCTGGAAACGGGACGCGTGCACACAGAGATCGTTCGGCATGCCCGATCTACTGGTGCAGGATTGGTTGTGCTGGGCGCCCATGGAGGAAGTTTCATACGGAAAATGTTTGTCGGGTCGACCGTAGACAAGGTGCTTCGCATGTTGGATCGTCCTCTCCTGGTTGTGAAGCAGGAGCCTAGGTCATTCTATCAGCACGTCCTGGTGACAGTAGATTTTTCTGAAGCTTCCAGTCTGGGGGTGAAGATTGCGATGCATATTGCTCCCCAAGCAAAAATAACCGTATTGCACGCGTTTGAAGCACCCCTGGAAGCAAGGCTGCGCTTTGATGAGGTCAGTGAAGATACGATCCTCGCGTATCGTGCCCAGTTGAGAGCGCAAAAGGATGAGGAGCTACGAAAACTGGTTTCCGGATTGCAAGGCTCGAACTGCTCTCTGACTCCCGTTATCGAGTTTGGTCCTCCCGCCACCCTGATCACGGAAAAAGCAGTTTCGCTGGGAGTGGATCTGATCGTTATCGGAAGGCATGGTCAATCGGCATGGGAAGATATGCTGCTGGGAAGCGTCACCAGGCAGGTGATTCAGGAATCCAGTTGCGACATACTTGTGGTGGAGCAGGTCGAGGCAAGTCCCTGAGCGATTTCTGGGGGAGCAGGCGCGGCATCGTGGCGCGATTTCCGATCCTTCCATGACTGCGGCCTCGTGAGGATGTAAACGTGCCTGCACGAAAGCGGGGGCACCGTGTGCGTGAATACATCTTCAATGCCGGAAAACGGCGAGGGGTATGGAACGTCTGAGGCTTGACGCCGTACCGGGGAGTAGTATGGAGCACCATGTCGGCAAGAGCCCGTTGAATCTCTCGGGGTTTAATTCCCCGCCTCTTGGGGCGAAGGCTGGCTGAAAGCCAGCGGATTGTAAAACGCAGTCAATACCCCGCTGCTTGCGGCGGGGTGCTTTATTGACCCGTCAGGCCTGGCCGATGCTCACAGGTAGCGGAATGCCAGCATTGCGACGATGGTCGGCGGTATTGCGCCCACCAGCAACCCCAACGGATGGACGGTACTCTCCTCGAAATGTCCGCGTAAAATGGCGATTCCCGCCGGATTGGGCGCGTTGGCGATAATGGTCAACCCCCCCCCTGTAACTGCCCCGGCGACCAAGGCATACTTGAAATCGTCGGATAGGCCCTCGACGAGGGAGCCGAGGTAGGTCAGCGCCGCGTTGTCGGTAAATGCAGTAAGAATGGCCGCCCCGAAGAATACAGCCTCATTACTCATGCTCATCAGAACTGGTTGCAGCCACCACTGCTGCTGTCCCCCAAGGACGACCAGCCCTGCCAGAAAGAAAGCGACCAGCAGCCCTTCACGCAGAATCAGGCGGTCCTGATGGCGCTGATAGGCGTGGGCGATGCCAAGGAAAAAGAGGAACAGGCCCATGAACATCGCAGGATGATGGGCGAACACCACGACCCCGGCAAGAAATGACAGGTGGACGAATACCAGCACCAAGGGCACCGGATCGTCCCTGTTGCTGCTGTCTTTCGCCGGTAACCGGCTCAATTCGTTGCGGAACAGCAGTGTTGCACCGACCGCATTCACCATGACGGCAATGGCAGCTTTCCAGCCAAAGGCTGACATCATGAATGCAATGTCCCAGTTCCATTTTCCGGCTACCATCAACACGGGCGGAGCAGCAAACGGAGTGAGTGTTCCTCCGATGGAAATATTTACGAACAGGACGCCCAGCGTTGCATATTTCAATCGCCGGGAAATGGCATTTTCGAAGATGCGGTGGGAAAGGATCAGGGCGGCCAGCGTCATGGCAGCGGGTTCGGTGATGAACGACCCGAGCAACGGCACCAGTGCCAGGGTCGCGAAATAGAAACCCATGGATCCGGGCAGGGGGATGATCCGGGCTATCAGGTGAATCGCCGCCATTGCTGTTTGAAGAATCGGACGAGTAGCCGCGATCACCATAATGGCGAAGACAAACATCGGTTCGGTAAAGTTGCGGGAATCGATATAGCTCGTTGCCACCATTGATCCATCAACAGCGAACATGGCCACGATCAGGATCAGTGCCCAGAAACCAAACACGACCTCCACTTCCCCCAATAAATGCCAAAGTCCGGCATGCGCAGGCCTCGTATGTGCCAAGTGCTCGAAAAACCTGGTGGAGAACGTGTGCAGGATCGCAATACCAAATAACATCGAGCTGATCAGTTGAATGGTGGTAGGTGTCACATGCTCTCCTTTGAGCTCGTTTAGATATAGTTTTTCATAACGTTATTCACCCTCGAATCAGCGCGGACAGGTGGGGGAGGTTCTTGCGGAACGGGATGTGCGAAAGGCGGCGACGCAATGGTAAGATCGCGAATGGCTGAGCAATATCATCATCCGACGGAGGATGCAGTCTGTAAGGATGCTGGTGCCCCCGCCCTTGCTCTGATGCGTCCGGATCGCTGTTCCTGTGTGATCCCGCTTCGAGGGATTCCCGGACCATGCTCCGTGGAGTCATGAATTGGCGTTTCTCCGTCATCGCGGCCCGAGCCACGGTCCGCACGACCTTTACGATCATCCCGATTTTACCAACAACCCTTTCAACGGGGATTTTTTCAACGAATTCCAGACGGCAATCAGTATAAAAAACTGAAGTGTAACCAAAGGGAGGCGGTGGTTAAAGGCGGCATTCCTGGCTATCTTGTGCTGGCGGGGCAACAGTAAGGAAAAGCGGCCCGTGAAGCACTTGCATTCGATTCACCCGAGACCCTCGTTCAGCAATCCGGCTTATTTCTCATTGGCGTGCTTCTAGTCCAGGTGTTTGGTCCCGCTGTATGATGGTATGGATAGGTGGTTATAGAGGGAAGGATTTATGGGACAAGTATTACATGGCTGCGCCACGACGACAGGGCGGTGCGTCCCGGCCGCTTCCCAGCTGTTTTGTCAAACAGGCTTCGATTACCTTTGACTTCGCGGGTAGCGCCTGAAGCCAGACGCGATCAGCTCATCCGGGAGGGTTGGGACAGTCGCCGAGATCGGCGCGCTGTTGTGCCGGACCGCTGACGCGGCGCAGGTTATACGCGGTATTGATCAGCCCGATGTGGGAGAATGCCTGCGGGAAGTTTCCCAGCTGGCGCTTGAGGCGGGGATGGTATTCCTCGGCAA
>CAZYYR010000151.1:0-6102 GCA_964651465.1 uncultured Nitrosospira sp. | reverse complement strand
TTTTCCTGCATCAACCCTCGCCGGACGCATCCGCTGCTTCGCTACAGGACCGCACCCATCCCGCCTGGCGCCGGATCAAGTTCGATGAATTGCTGGCACAGCAGCTTTCGATGCGGCTGCACTACCGTCAGCAGCGCAGCGGCAGCGCACCCGTCCTGCCCGCACGGAACCACCTGACAGCGGCATTGCTGGAATCACTGCCGTTTTCGCTCACCCGCGCACAGGAACTGGCTTTTGCCGAAATCAGCAGTGATCTAGGTACGCCCCATCCCATGCAGCGGCTGCTGCAGGGCGATGTCGGAAGCGGCAAGACCATCGTTGCGGCACTGTCTGTGCTGCAGGCGATCGAAAACGGCTGGCAGGCGGTTTTGATGGCGCCGACCGAGATCCTGGCCGAGCAACACTATCAGAAGCTTTCCGCGTGGCTGGCGCCGCTTCTGGCACAGTCGGGAACGACGATAGGATGGCTGTCCGGCAATCAGAAAAAAAAGGAGCGGGAAACCATGCTCGCCCATATCGCAAAAGGTGACGCCCTGCTTGCGATCGGCACCCATGCGCTGTTCCAGGAGCAGGTGGAATTCGACAAACTGGGACTGGTGATCGTCGACGAACAGCACCGCTTTGGCGTGCAGCAGCGGCTGGCGCTGAGGAAAAAGGGAGGCGAGAACGGGGTTATCCCCCATCAGCTGATGATGAGCGCCACGCCCATTCCACGCACGCTGTCGATGAGTTACTACGCGGATCTGGATGTATCGGTCATGGACGAACTTCCGCCGGGCCGGACACCGGTCATGACCAGGCTCGTGGCGGACAGCCGCCGGGATGAGATCGTTGTTCGCGTTCGAGAAGCCTGCCTGGGCGGAAAACAGGCATACTGGGTATGCCCCCTGATCGAAGAATCCGAAGCCTTGCAGCTCAAGACCGCCCTGGAGACATACGACACGCTCAGGCTGACGTTTCCGGAACTGAGGACGGGCCTGGTGCACGGACGTCTGCCATCCCGGGAGAAATCGATGGTAATGGAGTCCTTCGCGCAAGGCGAAATTCAATTGCTGGTGGCCACGACCGTAATCGAGGTAGGCGTGGATGTGCCGAATGCGTCGCTGATGGTGATCGAGCATGCCGAGCGCATGGGGCTGGCTCAACTGCATCAGTTGCGAGGCCGTGTAGGAAGAGGCGCGGCGGGCGGTATATGCATCCTGCTGTACCAGAATCCACTCTCGCTGACCGCCAGGGAGCGGCTGAGGGTTATTTTCGAACATACGGACGGTTTTGAAATCGCACGGCAGGATTTGCGTCTGCGCGGACCGGGTGAATTCCTGGGTGCCCGCCAGAGCGGCATGCCGCTCCTGCGTTTTGCCGATCCGGAACAGGATGCGGACCTGCTCGATGCGGCACGCGACACCGCCGAGGAATTGCTGGATACCTGCGCAGAGGTCGCGAAATGCCATCTTCATCGCTGGCTGGGGAAAAAAAGCGAATACTTGAGGGTGTAGTGCAGAGGTGGCGAGAGCATCCTGGCACCCTGTGAATGGAAAGAACAAGCTGAGGATCGGGGCAGGTGAACGATGCTGAAAACCCGAAATCTGACCCTGCAATATCCGGGCAGGATGCTGTGCCGCAACCTGGACCTGATCGTCAATCCTGGGGAATGCTGGGCCATACTGGGACAGAACGGTACGGGCAAAACGACGCTGATACATGCATTGGGCGGGCTGCATCGGGCGGATTGCGGCGATGGGTCCGCGATCACCCTGGAAGGAAAATCAACGCGGGACTGGCCCCGGCGCGAGCTCGCTCGTATCCTCGGCATCCTGTTGCAGGACGAACCAGGAGAATTCTGGGGAAACGTGCATGAGTACGTGCTGCTGGGACGCCATCCCCATGCAGGCAACCTCTTCGGCCTGCCTGCGGGCGATCACGAAATTGCGGATCGGGCCATCGAACAAATGGAACTGGCGGATCTTTCCGATCGCCTCCTTCATACCCTTTCCGGCGGCGAGCGCCAGCGCGCGCGCATCGCCCTGCTGCTCGCCCAGTCGCCGCAATATTATCTGCTGGACGAACCGCTGCAGCATCTCGACCTGCGCCATCAGATCGGCACCATGACGCTGTTTGCCGAACTGGCGCGTCAGGGCAGATCGCTGGTGATGGTGCTACATGATATCGGCTGGGCAAGCCAGTTCTGCGACCATGTACTGATGTTGTTCGACGATGGCCAGACCCTTGCCGGCCGCACGCGGGACGTGCTCAACCGCCGCAATCTGGAGGCACTTTACCGGTGCGGCATGAGGGAGCTGACCGCAGGACAGGCGCATCACTTCCTTCCGGAAACGATGCCGAGTGTATAATCCGTAATTTGATGGCCAAAAACTTCTTTCTCAGCCGGACTTTTGTCAATCGAGCCGTGACCCGCATCGGTTTCTCTGTATCGGGACTGTATTCCCCGGCCTGCTCACGTTCGGGTTCGGGATTTGCAGCCTGATGCTTTCGTAATGATTCGAAAACTGCTCCATCGCGTCTTCAAGCGTCCTGCTTCCGCATCTGCTTTCCCTGCCCGCGCTTCCTCTCCCGGCCTGCATATCATACCGCGCGAACAGCATGGCATTGCGCGCGAGCATATCAATTCGTGCGCGCTGAAAGTCACCTCATCCCTGCAGGATGCAGGGTATTCCGCCTTCATTGTCGGCGGCGCGGCACGCGATCTGGTCCTGGGACTGGAGCCGAAGGATTTCGATGTCGCCACCAGCGCCACGCCTGAGCAGGTGCGCGCGATTTTTCGCCGCTCGCGCATTGTCGGCCGACGTTTCCAGCTGGTGCATGTCATGTGCGGCGCCGAAACAGTGGAGGTATCCACCTTCCGCGGCGGAGGGGCCGACAGCAATGACAATGGCGTCACCACTGACGCCGACGAGCACGGCCGCCTCTTGCGCGACAATGTATTCGGTAGCCAGGAAGAAGACGCGAAGCGCCGGGATTTCACCGTCAACGCGCTGTTTTTCGATCCCGTTCACGAAGAGGTCTGGGATTATCTGAACGGCTACGAGGATCTCAAGGCCCGGCGCCTGCGCATCATTGGCGATCCCGTGCGCAGATATCGCGAAGACCCGGTGCGCATGCTGCGGGTGGTGCGGCTTGCCGCCAAGCTCGGCATGCAAATCGACCCCGACACCGCCGCGCCGATCGGTGATCTTGCTCCATTGTTACGAAACGTACCCGCATCGCGGCTGTTCGATGAAATGCTGAAGCTGCTGCTATCCGGTCACGGACTCGCCTGCGTGACCGAACTGCGCCAGCGCGGCCTGCATCACGGCCTTTTGCCAATGCTGGACGTGATATTGGAACAACCCATGGGTGAGCGTTTCATCACGCTTGCACTCGACAATACCGATGAGCGTGTTCGGGCGGAAAAACCGGTATCCCCCGGCTTCCTGTTCGCTGCCCTGCTATGGCATGAGGTGCTCGCGGCGTGGAATGCCTACCAGGTCGCCGGTGAAAAGCTCATTCCCGCCTTGCACCAGGCCATGAACGATGTGCTGGCGGTACAGAATGAGAACCTGGCGATCCCCCGCCGGTACGATGCCATCATGAAGGAAATCTGGGCAATGCAGCCGCGCTTCATGGGCCGGGCCGGGCGTCGGCCGTTCCGTCTGCTCGAGCATCCCCGCTTCCGGGCTGCCTATGACTTCATGTTGCTGAGATGCAGGAGTGGGGAAGCAGATGAGGAGCTTGGCGAATGGTGGTGCACTTTTCAGCATGTCAGTCCACGCGAGCGCGAAGCCATGCTGCTCAAGGACGAGACCCAAAAGAGGCGGCGGCGTGGCCGTAGCCGCAGGAAATCCAGCTCGGCCGATACAGGAAATGCCGGGGACACAGAGATAAACCACCCCGATAATTCGGCCGCATGACCCCGTCCGGCCATCATCAATCCCCTGCCCAGGCATATATCGGGCTCGGCAGCAACCTGGATGACCCGGTATCACGGGTTTTGTGCGCCTTCGAAGCACTGGCGGCGCTGCCTTCGACGCGACTGCTGGCCCATTCGTCACTTTATCGCAGCGCGCCTCTCGGCCGGGTCGATCAGCCCGATTTCATCAATGCCGTGGCACATCTGGAAACTGCGCTGCCACCGCGCGAACTTCTCGACGCCCTGCTCGAGATCGAGCGCCAGCACGGGCGTGTGCGTGAGTATGCCGACGCGCCGCGCACGCTCGATCTGGATATTCTGCTATATGACGAATTGCAGTATGACGAGCCCGATCTGGTTCTGCCGCATCCACGCATGCATGTGCGGGCATTCGTATTGCAGCCGCTGCTGGAAATCGCGCCAGGCTGCCATATTCCGGGACAAGGCACAGCCGCGGAATGGATGGTTGCCTGCGCCGGACAGCGCATTGAACAGGCACCGGCCACGTGAAGCTGGAAAAGTATCGCTATATCGCAGTGGAGGGGCCGATAGGTGCAGGCAAGACCAGCCTGGCGCGACGCCTGGCCGAATACCTGGGCAGCGAATTGTTGCTGGAAAAGCCTGAAGAGAATCCTTTCCTGCAAAAATTCTACGGGGACATGTCTCGCCAGGCGCTGCCCACACAGCTGTTCTTCCTGTTCCAGCGTATCAATCAGCTGCAGGGCCTGACGCAGATCGACATGTTCACCCGAACGACGGTAAGTGATTTTCTGCTCGAAAAGGACCCGCTGTTTGCCCGGCTTACGCTGGATGACGCGGAATATGGGCTCTATCGAAAAATTTACGAACACCTCCAGCCCAAGGCCGCCACACCCGACCTGGTGATTTATCTGCAGGCCGCCCCGCCCACCCTGATAGAACGGGTAAGGCGGCGCGGCAACGGTTTCGAGCGAAACATCACCGAGACCTATCTCTGGCAGTTGGGAGACAGCTACGCCCGCTTCTTCCATCATTACACGGCTGCGCCCCTGATGATCATCAACAGCGAGAACCTCAACTTTGTTGATAGACAGGAAGATTTTGATTTATTGTTGAGGCAGGTGGAACAGATGCGCGGACCACGGGAATATTTCAACCGGGGCATCCAGGATTGACGACCATCCGGGACGCCGACAAACAGGGAGACGACCGGGCAGTGCCTCCGGCATCTGCCTGCCCCTGCCACTTGTTCCCGTCTCTCATCTTTATGCCTTGTTCTGCCCGCACTCTGGACGCGCGCTTTCCGGGCCTTGCGCCCTTATCCCTTACCCCTTACCCCTTCTTTAACATACCCCCCAGGAGTCCGACATGCGTGTAACCCAGGATAGCCTTCAGAAAATGCGTGATGAAGATGAGAAGATCGCCATCCTCACCTGTTACGATGCAAGCTTCGCCGCGCTGCTGGACGATGCCGGCGTGGATATCCTGCTTGTGGGCGATTCGCTGGGGAATGTGCTGCAGGGTGAGGAAAGCACCCTCCCGGTGACGCTGGATGACATGATCTACCATACCCGCTGCGTGGCACGAGGCTCCAAAAATGCTTTCATCATGACCGACATGCCCTTCGGCACATCCCAGGTGAGCCCCCAGGATACCTTCGAAAACGCTGCCGAGCTGATGGCCGCCGGTGCCCACATGGTCAAGCTCGAAGGCGGCTCAGTCATGGCGGAAACAGTCGAGTTCCTGACTCGGCGGGGAATTCCCGTCTGTGGCCATATCGGCCTGACACCCCAGTCGGTCAACCAGCTGGGCGGCTACAAAGTGCAGGGCCGGCGCGCGCGCGAGGCTGAGCAACTGCTGGAGGATGCCGCTGCGCTGGAGCAGGCGGGAGCGGGAATGCTTCTGATGGAAGTTGTCCCGGCCGCGCTCGCTAACCAGGTTACTCAAGCACTTTCCATTCCCACTATCGGTATCGGGGCGGGGCCCGGTTGCTCCGGGCAGGTACTGGTGCTCTACGACATGCTGGGTATTTACTCAGGCAAAAAGGCACGGTTCATGAAAAACTTCCTGGCCGGCACGGGAAGCATCGATGAAGCAGTGAAGAATTATGTCAGCGCAGTCAAGGCCGGGGCCTTTCCGGGACCGGAGCATACCTTCTGAGCCGCATGGAAATCATCACGGACATCTCCTCCCTGCGATTGCGCCTCGAACATGAG
>CAZYYR010000150.1:0-6115 GCA_964651465.1 uncultured Nitrosospira sp. | reverse complement strand
CCGCCGGTGGAGCCGCCGTTCGTGAATGCGGCGGACGACCCGCGCAGTGCGAACCAGGGCTACCTCGACCCCGCACCCGATGGCATCGACGCCGAATATGCGTGGAACTTTCCTGGCGGGGACGGCGCCGGACAGGCACTGGTGGATATGGAGTGGGGCTGGACGTTCAATCATGAAGATCTCGCTGCCCACGGAATCTCCCTGATCTCCGGCCTGAACCATTCGTATTTTTTCCATGGCAGCGCTGTTCTGGGCGAAGTCGCCGCGGTGGACAACGCCATCGGCTGTGTGGGTATCACGCCCGCGCTGGCTTCCATCCGCTGCGTGGGCCAGCACCTCCCCGGCGGCGGCTACAGCACGGCTCAGCCGATACTGGATGCGATTGCCGTCATGCAATTCGGCGACGTGCTGCTGCTGGAGGCGCAGACCAGCCTGTTCGGCTACAGCCTGGTTCCCGTGGAGATCGAACCGGCTGTTTTCGACGTCATCCGCCTGGCGACCTCCCTCGGTATCGTGGTGGTCGAAGCAGGCGGGAATGGGGGAGTAGACCTCGATGCGGTGGTGAATCCGGGGGGCCAGCAGATATTCAACCGGGCCAGTCCGGATTTTCTCGATTCAGGCGCAATCCTGGTTGGGGCCGCAAGTTCCACGGCGCCGCATTCGCGGCTGGGGTTTTCCTGCCACGGCAACCGCGTCGATTGCTACGGATGGGGTGAAAACGTGGATACGCTGTCATCCGACGGCACCAATACCGCGACCGATCTTTACACGACCGGTTTCAGCGGCACATCCAGCGCCTCCCCCATCGTCACGGGTGCGGCACTCGCAGTGCAGGGGCTGATGCAGGCCGCCACCGGGGACAGGCTCGCACCCTGGCAGTTGCGCATGATCCTCTCCGACCCGGCGAACGGCACCCTGTCCGCCAATCCGGCCATGGATCGCATCGGCGTCATGCCCAACCTGCGCGCCATCATCGATGGCACCATACTTAACCTGGCGCCCGACGTCTATCTGCGGGACTTCGTCGGCGACAACGGCGATCCGCATTCGGGGGCCATCTCGGCCAGCCCCGACATCATCCTGCGGCAGAGCGCAGTGGCCGATCCCCAGGCGGCTTTCGGCGCCGGCAGCGGCACCGAGAATGACATGACGCTCGGATACGAGGCGGAGGCCGGGCAGGACAATCATGTTTACGTGCGCGTGCGCAACCGCGGCGGTTCCGTTGCCTCCAATGTGGAGGCAACGGTCTACTGGGCGCCGCCGGCCACCCTGCTCACGCCCGACCTGTGGACCCTGCTGGGATCGACGATTCTGACAACAGTACCGACGGGCGACCTGCTGACGGTCGGTGACGGCATCACCTGGGCGGCGGCGGCCATTCCCGCGCCAGGGCATTACTGCTTTGTGGGCATTCTCGACGCCCCGCGCGACCCGGGCCCGTCGCCGGCGGATTTCCTGGACTGGGACAACTTCACCACATTCATTCGCAATAATAACAATGTCACCTGGCGCAACTTCAACGTGGTCAACAACACGCCTCCTCCCCGCGCCGAACCGCCGGGTTATATCGCGCTGCCCTTCCTGGCGGCCGGGGCGCCGGACAAAGCGCGTCCCATGCGTCTCGAAATCGTCCCGCGGCTGCCTGCCGGCGCCGAGGTGATACTCGAACTGCCGTTCGAGTTTGCCGAACGTCTGCGGGCAAGACCACGTCCCATGCCGTTCTCACCCACCCGGGACGCTCCGAATGCCACGAATGCCCCGGATGCCCGGAAGGCCGGCTGCCCGCGCATGGTCCATATTTCTCTCAATCATTGCGTGCGCACCAGCTTCCCCGAGGTGGCCTTCCCCGCCAGGGCCCGCATCCCGCTGCGGCTGCTCGTGAAAATACCGGAAGCCATGCGCCAGCACGAATTCGAGCTGTTTGCGCGCCAGATATATGAAAAGGAGGAAGTGGGAAGGGTCACATGGCGGCTGGTTCCGCCGCGTCATCCTTTGTAAGCGTCGGATCTCCCCCAACAAATGGATCGGAAGGACGTGCGGGTTCGCCATCAGGCGCGGAACTTGTTCCTGTCCGCCCTGCTCTGCCGTCTCCCTGGTTACCGTCGACCTACCTGGATACCCGGTATAGCGTAATCCTGCTCTTGTCCTGTTTTTCCAGGGTGGCTGTCTTGCCGTCAGCACTCAGGCTGAACGAACTTGGACCGGTATCGGAGAAACCTGCGCAGCCGTTGGTATCATAGGTGAATCCCTTGATACCCAGGGACTTGGCCCCGGCATCGTAGACATAAGAGGCAAACTCGATGCCAGGACCGCAACTATCCGCCTTCTCAGGATGGCCGATTGGATCGACCAGCATGAACTTGCCATGGGAAAAGAAAAAATAGGTCGGCGTCTTGATATTGACGGGGTCTTCCGCCCATGCGCCAACGATCCCCTTCGGATCGTTCTCCATGCTCGAATAGCGGCTCTCCCTGACCTCGGTCTTGATCGGCTCCTTGTCCGAACTGATTTCCAGCGTTCCGGCGATGTGGAAAAGTTCACCGAACAGGCTGGCCTGCTTCTTTTCCCGCTGCACCGTGTATACATCCGAAGCGATCAGCCCCGCGCCGTCGGTACGAATGCGCCAGGTAGGACGCGGATGCGACAGCCCCGCCTTGAGATTGGTATCGATCGCCGGCCTTCCCACGAACTTGAAACCCCTGGGATCGAACTCGGCAACATTGGCAACGCCATACTCGACGCCCGCCTTGCTGACCAGGTTGCCGCCGCACACCCGGTTGGTGTCACATGAGTCATCCGGTGTCGCATCGCCTTCGAGGTATTCACCGCCGCGTGTAGCCGAAATACGGATGACGGAGACAGACGTATCGTCGTGCCTGACCCAGATATTGGTGCTGAGCAGGGGAATCCCTTGGGAAAGAAAGTGCGCCTTGGCCTGTTCCACCGTCTTGATCGGGCCTGCGACCCCCCCGGCCTCTCTTGCCTTCTGCAATTCGGGCGAGGCCGCAAACGCCGCGGGATCGGCATTGAGATCGATCGATGGGCCAACCGCAGCCGCGGCACTGGCAGGAATGGAAATACCGTTTACCGGGTTGCCGTCCGCATCGAGGGACTGCAGCAGGACAAGAAGATTCTGCAGCCTGTTCTCATCGTTCTCGGCCAATTCCAGGGGCGTGACGATAGGCGCCCCTTTCACTTTTGCCAGCACCAGCCCGCCCAGCTTGAATTCGACCATGTCGCCATGGGTATACTGGAAATTTCCGTTCTCATCCGTATTGCCCGCCGCACCGGAAGCGGCCGCATAGGCGACACCGCTCACTGCTGAATCCAGCAACCTGCCCGTTGCCGGGCCTTTTTCAGCCTTTCCCCCCCCGCTCCCGTTCGCGGCGCTGCTCGATGATCCACCCTCTCCACCACACGCGGCAAGGCTCAAGGCCAATACAATCGGCATCAGGCGACCCCAGCAGGCTGTTTTTATCTCTTGATCGAATTTCATTCGGATGATCCCGTTTCATTATTTTAATGACGCGTTATCATATCAAACTATCCCTTCCGCTGCTGAAAAGTGCTGAAAGCATCATCGTTTTCCCCCATGAGCAGTGGGATTCCGCATCGAAATCCGTTCCTGTTTCATTCGTGTCCCGTTTCTGTCTTTTGCCTGGGAATGGACGGAATCGAAGCGCATCTGCCCGCCCAAGCCATGCGCAATCGAATCGGCAGACCGAACCGGGGCTTAAAGGGCCACTATGGGCACAGCTCCGCACCGAAGGAATCGTCCCCGCCCTTGCGCCAGCAGCGCCAGCTCATCCTTGCATCGACGACGCGCCAGGAATTGTCCGGCTGGCGCTCCAGCACCATCTCCAGGCGCTGCCCGCGCACCGAATCATCCAGCAGGCCGTCGCTGATGACTGCAAGACGGTACTGGACCGGACGCTCGCCGGCCCCATGCCAGGCAATCACTCCAGCGCTTGTTTCCTCCCAGCCTGCGAATTGCCAAGCCACAAGGACCGGCTGATGCGGCCAGGTCTCTCCACGGCGGACAGCCTCCGCGACGCGTTCGTTGAATTCGGCGAACGGCTGCGGCTGGGAAGCCCGCACGGGAATGGCCATTGCGCCAACGGCCGGATCGGAATTTTCCACCGTGCCGGCGCAGCCAGCCAGAACCAGCAGAAGCAGCGGATAGCCCATGGCCGCGAGCAGGTCACGCACCAGGAAGGAATTGCGGGATTCGTCAGCTTTCATTTCGGTTTTCTTCCGGTTCAGGATGTTCTGGAATATCCGGGATATTCCAGAATATTTTGCGGAGAGCACGTTGCCCCGCCTTCACATACGGCAGCCTGCGCCACGCTATCCCAAGGAGTCCGGGACGGAAAAACACCCCATCGCCCGACAGACCAGAAGGAACAAGGCTGAGGTATAATCCCCGCGGTAAGGTCCGGCAGTGTGTATCCGGATTTTACCGGTTCCTGATTCAGCTCGTGCACTGAATCAGCGGCTCCCGTACGGCTTTTTCATGAATGATCGGATTCAGTCCACCCCTCTATCCTAGGAGAATGAACGATGCGTAAATTTTATGCCCTCACCGTTTCACTGGCACTTGCCTGCCAGATTCCGGCTGCACTTGCAGCGGAAGGTTCCGTTGCCATTTCAGCGCCCCAGAATGGCGACAAGTTCAGCCCGAAGGCGGATATCGAGCTCGTCTATGACATCGCACTGGGAGACAAGGGCGACCACACTCATCTCTACGTGGATGACAAGGAAATCCTGACGTTGCGCAATCTGAAAGGCAGCCACGCGCTGGGAACCCTCCCGGCGGGAAAGCATGATATATGCATCAAGGTGGTCAACAAGGCGCACACTCCGATCGGCCCGCAGCAGTGCGTCAACGTGAACGTGGAAGCATAGCGGAGCGGTGTTTGAAAACCTGAACTACGCCATCGTGCAGCTCGCGCATAATTTCGGTGCCGCTGCTGTCGTTGGCCTGGCGATCTTCGCGTTGTACCCGGCGGCACAACCCGCCCCGGTGCAACGCCGGTTTGCCTGGCTGGTGGGGTTGAGCTGGGCGGTTCAGGTACTCAGCGGCATGGGGTTCGGTGCAGTCAGCTACTATTACTACGAAAAATTCCCGGACCTGAGCGGTGTGGCCTTTGCCGCATTGCTGATCAAGATTCTTTGCGCGGCGGGTGGCATCGGCATGGCCATGCTGTATCTGCGCCGGGCAGCCGGCTGGCCTGAAGAGCGCCGGCGTGCCGCCTGGAAGCTTCTTGGCACACTTGGCGTGACAGCACTGGCCGCAGCGGCCTTCCTGCGCTGGTTTGCCTGATTTTAGTGTTGCAAAGGATGGCGTCCGGCTGAAGTCGTTCATCCTGCCGTATTCCCGCTTTCATCAAAACCCCGGTGGTCAGCCGCCGTCATGCCCATCCCGTCCATACTCATTTCCGGGACCTCTTCGTTCCGCCCCGCCTGTTTCCGGATAGCGAATCCTCAACGAATCTGTTCTATGATGGATTTCAAGCGGGCAGCCGCGCCGTGGCCCGCACAGCCCGAGGCGGGGAAACCCGCGGGTATGAAAAGCAGGTTCGGCGGACGCGGCGTTTTCCCATGGAGCAATGACCATGTCTGAATATGATTCGAATGAACCCGGCCATTCCGAAAGCACTCCATCTGTGAGCGGAAAGAACGCTTCTTCGACTGGACCGGTCACTGGAAAAATAGCCGGGCGATTTGCCGGTGAAACCGGCGCTCACAGCGCTCTCCGCGCCCAGTGCCAGAGCGAGCATGACCGGGAAATTCCCGAGGTGGACCTGATGTCCCCCCTGACGATACGCGACGTGACGTTCCGCAACCGGATCGCGATGTCGCCCATGTGCATGTATTCGGCAGAGGATGGTTTTGCCAACGACTTCCACCTCGTTCATCTGGGCAGCCGGGCAATGGGCGGTATCGGCCTGGTAGTCGTTGAAGCGACGGCCGTCGCCGCCGAGGGGCGCATCACCCCGATGGACATGGGAATCTGGAAAGATGAGCATATCCATCCGCTGGCCCGGATCGCGCGATTCGTGGAAGAACAGGGCGCCGTTCCCGGGATTCAGCTCGCGCATGCCGGACGCAAGGC
>CAZYYR010000149.1:0-6131 GCA_964651465.1 uncultured Nitrosospira sp. | reverse complement strand
CATACTGCGCCTTTCCATGAAGCGCATCGAGCATGATGAGATGTCTGCCATGCCCGGCCGACTGCTGCCATGCCGTCAGGCTGGGGGGAAGCGGGGCATGCCTGATACCGCAGGCGGAAGCGAGCGACGCAGCAAGAGCATGATTGCTCCAGACGTGAGTATAGGCACTGGCCGTAGATTCGGGCATCACGCCGCCCCCCCAGAACCAGACGCTGTTGATGGCAAATTCTTTACGTGCTTCCCGCGCCTGATTGAGCGGATGCTCATGCAGCAGCATCTGTATTTCGTTGAACAGACCACGCCAGAACGCCCCGTGCGGCCCGAACGGCAGCAGTTCGGTAACGCCTCGGTTTATCGCCTCGCTGATTGAGTGGGTGCTGACCGGCAATTGTCTCGTCGCACGCAAATACCAGCGATCGGGCCGCAACGGCAGGATTACTATTTTTTCCTCGCCATGCATGGCAAAGTGGCGATTGAGCAGGCCGGTGAATGCCTCGGCTTCTTCCGCCGAAACCTGGAAAACACGGCTATCGGCCAGCAGGACCTGATCATGTTCGAGCCGCAAGTGTACAGGGTCGGCTCGAATCCAGTAATCATGCTCTGCTTTTACGTCTTTCGTACCATCGATTTGCAGCGTCACGGGCGCGACGGGCCAATCCTGCTGCTTGGAGACGCCAAAGGCGCGGCAAAGCCAGCCATCGATTCCTTGAGAATCATTCCCGGTGAGTGAACATTTTCCCAGTAAATGCTCCAGTGAAGGCAGCGGCAGGTCCCGATAAATTTCCGGCAGAGCCGGATCGGGCCAGAAAAGCGCAGGAATCAGCAGGTGCAGGTCGTTGGACATGAATGGAATCCATCACCTCGCTTGAGAGGGCGGTCAGGCATGTGTTGCGAACACCGGGCAAATGGGGCGGGTCGAGTGCCTGCGGTTTCCGGCAGTGATTTTCAGCCGCCGGCCACCATCATCCTGTCTATCAGCAATGAACCACAGCGTTTTGATCCGCGCACGATCACGTCGCTACCCACACCGGCGATGCCGAGGAGCATGTCCTTGAGATTGCCCGCGATGGTGATTTCCTCGACCGCATGCCGGATTTCTCCATCTTCCACCCAGTAGCCGGCTGCGCCCCGGGAGTAATCGCCGGTGACGGCGTTTACTCCATGGCCAAGCAATTCCGTTACCAGCACGCCTTTGCCCATTTTCGCCAGCAGGGCGGGAAACTCGAAGCCTGCGCCATTGTCCAGTACCAGGTTGTGGTTGCCGCCGGCATTTCCGGTCGAGCGCATGCCAAGTTTGCGGGCAGAATAACTGCCGAGAAAATAACCCTGTACCACGCCATTTTTTACCACGCTGCGCTCGCGTGTGGCGACCCCGTCATTATCGAATGGCCCGCTTGCGAGACCTTTCTTCAAATGGGGCAGTTCTCGTATCTGTATGTCCGGCGCAAATACCTGTTTGCCGATACTGTCGAGCAGAAATGAGGATTTGCGATAAAGGCTGCCCCCGCTGACCGCACTGACGAAATGGCTCATGAGGCTTGCCGCTATTGGCGCCTCGAATAGGACGGGCACCTCGCAGGTGGCGATTTTCTGAGCGCCCAACCGCCCCACACTACGCATTCCGGCTTGCGAGCCCACGCTATCGCCGTGCTCCAGGTCGGAAGGATCGCGCGCTACGCTGTACCAGTAGTCGCGCTGCATGCTGCCGTTTTCGCTGGCGATCACGGCACAGCTGATACTATGACGGGAACTGGGATACCCTCCCATGAACCCCAGGCTGTTTGCATACACAAACTGGGACTCGCCCAATGAAACGCTGGCCCCCTCGGAATTGGTGATACGCTTATCTACTGCAAAGGCCGCCGCTTCACAACTCTTAGCAAGTTCTATGGCCTGCTCGACCGGCAGACTCCACGGGAAATACAAATCCAGATCGGGAAATTCCCGCGCCAGCAGATCAGCGTCGGCCAGGCCGGCGCAATCATCCGCTGCAGTGTGGCCGGCGATCGATAATGCAGCCGCCACCGTGTCGTTGACTGCCCCGGGAGAAAAATCCGAAGTGCTGGCATGGCCGCGCTTCTGTCCGATGTAAACGGTTACGGACAGGCCTTTGTCCCGATTGTATTCTATGGTTTCCACTTCACTCTTGCGCACAGTGACGTTCTGGCCGAAGCCATCCGATAATTCCGTCTCACAGGCGGTGGCACCAAGCTTTTTGGCCTGGTCGAGGACGTCTTGCGCTATTTTCTGAAGCACGGCGAAAGAGTAGGAAAAGCGGGGTGGAGACGTATTGTTATCGTTCATGGGCGCTGGATGGATGTTGTACGGAGGCAGTGCCGCGCACCTCCCGGGCGAGGCATTTCGACCTAAGCAGGCCAGCCACCGGGATAATGCGCAATTGGCGTTATGATAGCAGCTTCTCCCCATGACACCCATAAATGGAAAAAAACCTGCCAGACAATTCCGAACCTGATTCCGTTCCAAGCAAGACCCGGCGCAAAAGGGAAATGCATGCGCTCCAGGACATTGGTGAACAGCTGGTACAGCTCGATCCCAAGCGCCTCGCGGAACTCGCTCTGCCGGATGTGCTCGCCCAGGCTGTACTGGAGGCGAAACGGATGCACAAGCACGGCGCCTTGCGCCGTCAGCTGCAGTTCATCGGCAAGCTGATGCGCCAGGTCGACGCCAAGCCGATTCAGGATAAACTCGATGCATGGAACGGCCTCAGAGTGCAGAACGCCGCGCGTCTGCACCAGCTGGAGCGCTGGCGCGAGCGATTGCTGGCAGATGACCAGGCGCTTGGCGAACTAGGACGGAGCTATCCTGCAGCCGATCTGCAGCGCCTGCGTGTACTGATGCGGAATACGCATCAGGAAAAACTGGAAAACAGGCCGCCCAGGAGTTATCGGGCACTGTTCCAGGAGCTGCAGAAGATCGTTCCTTAGAACTTGATGCCTGTTCCCACCAGTTGGAATGAGGCAATCGTATAGGCAAATTCCGCCGGCTCCAGACTGTCCCGTTCATGGCCGGCCACTTCGGCCTGCGGGTACATGAAGAATGGCAATTCACCCAGCACGCTGTCCCGGGCCAGCGTGATATCTCTGCCATGATTGAAAGCCACCCAGTTCATCTCCCACGAGCCGAACAATTTCTGACGCAATTCAACCACTCGCGGATGCGTGACCGGCAATGCCTCATCGAATGCGAGTTGACGCACGTCGGCCGGGTCTACCGGGATCCAGCCGAGACCGGCAAGATAGAATTCCGGACGACAGTGCTGGGCCGTCGTGATATCACCCGACCGACCCAGGCTCTTGTGTGCGGCTGATTCGTCGATGCGTATTCCGTAGTTATCTCTGGCGGGAATGCCCGCTGCGCGAGCCAGCCCTACAAACAGCGTATTGAGATCGGCGCACTTGCCGCCCAGATTGCCGCTTTCCAGCATGGCCTTGATATTGCCCCGCCCGCACCCCCGTATCGCCGGGTCGCGGTAGGAGTTATCTACTACCCAGTCGTATACGGCTTGCGCTTTTTGCAGCGGAGACTGGGCATTGGCGTCCTTGATGATGGATAACGCGGTCTTGCGCACGATACCATCGAGGGGGATATGCCGTGTCGCTTTCAGATAGCGTTTTACATCCTCCGGCAGCCTGCCCGAGTCCTGTTCCGAATAGCGGCTCAGATCAATGGCGCGGTCCGTCGTCTTGACAATGCTGCTCACGGTAACCGTGCGGGGGCCGCTGCCGCTCCATTCGGCGTAAAACATGGGCGAGGTCGTCCCGGGAATGTTGTCGAACTTCGCAATGCTTGCGTTGCCGCTCCAGACACTGCCTTGGGAAAACTGGTGAGCAGTGTCGTTCGTATCCGGCAGTGGCAGCCATAAACGCGCCTTCTTGCCCTCGGCAGGCAGTTCGACCTTGTAGGTCAGGCGATAGGTATGCCGCCGTGGCGGGATGACAGGCTGACCGGCCTGCTGTCCGAATACCGATGGTGCAACGGGAAATAATGCGGCGCTTACTCCCGCCAGTTTGATAAAATCCCTGCGTTTCATGGATCTTCTCCCCGTCGATTGTTCTTATATGAAAAAAAAACGAAAGCGCCAATCTAATCCCGTGTCCCGGCCAAGTCAACCGCTTCGCTTCAACCGGCAATTTTTTTGCAGATGACTGCGATTACTGCCGGTCTGCTTCCGGCCATCGAACTCGAAACGGGAGATCAGCCTACCCATACTGTCTTGTGGATGCACGGTCTTGGCGCGGATGGCCATGATTTCGTCCCGGTTGTGGATGAACTTGCGCTCCCTTCGACATCACGCGTCCGGTTCTTGTTCCCGCATGCGCCATCAAGAGCGGTCAGCATCAACCACGGAATGGTGATGTCTGCCTGGTATGATTTCGACATGTCTGGCCCCAATGGGGCGCCTTGTGAGGATGCAGCAAGTCTGCAAAGCTCCCAGCGGGCCATCGAAGCGCTGATTGTGCGTGAAGGCCAGCGCGGTATTCGACCCGGCAACATCGTTCTCGCCGGTTTTTCCCAGGGAGGCGCACTGGCACTGCAGACAGGGCTGCGCTACCCCGAGAAACTTGCCGGGATCATGGTCCTCTCTTCTTATCTGCCGCTGCCGCAGACGCTGGTGGCAGAAGCGCATGCGGCCAACACATCCACACCCATCTTCATGGCTCATGGAGAAGCCGACAACGTCATTCCCATGATATTCGCCACCGCGACAAGACAGCAGCTGCTCGCATCGGGTTATGCCATCGAGTGGCGCCAGTATCGTATGGCGCACTCGGTTTGTACGCAAGAAATCGCCGACATTCGCGCGTGGCTCAAGCGGGTTCTGACATAGCCTCCCAGGACTCTCTCCACCCATACTCTTTCTATCAACGTTCGCGGCGCTCTCCAGCCGGTGAACATGCAGGCTGCTTACCGATCTGCCGATCGTATCGGGCGTCCCGTCCCATTTTTCCACTTCACAAAATTTTGATACTTGCCTAACGCTTCCTTCACGAGGGGTGTTTTACCCTGCCCAAAGATGGAATGTTTAGCCCATCACTTGAAAAGAACCGGAGGAAGTGCCATGCATGTGCCTACCCAGCAACCTGATGCCGACACACTGACCGGGCGGCTATCCAGTTCGGCAACGGAGAAGGAAGGCCGCCGGGCCCAGAGGATCGCACATATCGACGATGATCCCGACATCCGCGATACGGTCAGGCGTATCCTCAATGCAAGCGGCTACAGCGTGGACAGCTATGAGACGATGAACGACTTTACCGCATCGTTGCGGGCGTCCCTGTCTCCTCCCGATCTCGCGATACTCGATGTCATGGTCGAGACGATGGATGCCGGTCTGGAGACATACATGGATATACGGCGGCAATTTCCCCGCCTGGACATGATATTCATGACTTCGCTCGGAGAAGAAATCCGTCCCTATTTTTCGGGTATCTCGGATGAGTGGATCCTGATCGTCGAAAAGCCGGTCGAGCCGGATAGTTTTCTATCCATGGTTCAGAGCCGGCTGGATCATTCGGAGCCCTAGGGCATATCGGCATACCGACTTCCTGGAGATGGCTGTGGCAGTTGCCGAATTTTCCTGGAATGCATCTAAAAAAGACCGCTTTGCGTTTCCCCCTGGCCTTGGGGCGAGTTCTAAGCTTAGCGATGAAGTACTTATCGGCAATGCACGCTGGTTCATCATCTTTCGCTGGGCCGTCATTGCCGTTCTCCTGCTGTTTCAGATATTCGCGCTGATCGCCTCTGATGCGCTCACCAGAATCGGCATCACGCAACAGCAAGGGTGGCCGTTTGCCGTTACGGCCGTGCTGGGCATCGCGAATGTCATCTATATCTATGCCCTGGATTTCCGGCCGCGGACAAAATACAACACGCCCTCGATAAACATCTGGGCTCAAATCATCGTCGACCTTCTGTGCCTGTCCGTCGTCGTGCATTATGTCGGCAGCATCGCTACTCCGGCGCCTTTCTTTTACGTGCTGCACATCGCTCTTTCCTGCACTTTTTTTTCGATCAGGGAAAGCCTCATCGTGGCGATTCTGGTCAGCGCCATGTACGCCACTGTCCTGCTGATCGAGCATCCCATGCTCTTCCTCGCTTCCCGCTCGCTG
>CAZYYR010000148.1:1937-6141 GCA_964651465.1 uncultured Nitrosospira sp. | reverse complement strand
ATCACCACGACCATGCTCATTAAATTTCCTGTTTTCATTCTTGCCTCTTATGAAGGTGTCCTGTTTGGAACAGGGAATGATGAATCAATAATATGACAGAGATTTGTTTCTACCCTGCCCTGCTGCCTGATTCCTCGAATGCATGATAATTGAATAGAAATGCGAAACTGGATGCGGTTTCATGCACCGGGCATGAGGAACCCCATGTCCGGATCGACCGCGCCTCAGGCCGGCAGCGCCCACTGCATGCGGCGCCGCACAATGCTGCCCAGCAGGGCCAGCCCGACGAGCATCATGCTCCAGGTCTCCGGCTCAGGCACGACAGAAACGCTGTAGCCCAGATCGGTGAGGATGGCGACCTCGATATCGCTGTATGCGCGGATCGACCGTCCGGGCTCCAGAGCGGGAATCATCATCATTCCACCTTGTCCATCCACGTACGGATCGAGATGGGAAGCGCTACTGCCCTGCTCCCATATACCAGGTGAATAGAGCGCTACCGGCTCGCCGCCATTTGCGGCGATTGCCGCCTGCCCCCCAAAGAACAGTCCATTGTCGCTGCCATCAAACGAATACCCGATGCTTGCCGCATTCCATATGTCCTGGTTTAGAGTGCCAGCTTCGGAAATTATGCTGTTTCCATACCCGTCGACGAGAAAGCCCGCGAATGTGTTGTAGCTCACGCTTCCGAAGAGCGTGCTGCCATCCGCCCGCATGGCGGGACTGAAGCCCAGCAGATGCGTGAATTCATGGTAGAGCGTGCCGTAGAAATCGTAGGTTCCTGTGTCCCCCCACCACCAGTCTTCCGGTCTCGGAGGCGTGTTGAAATCCGTTTCCCAGGGAATGGAACCAGTGAAATTGACGGCAATGGTGCCGTCCGCTTCGTTCCCATTGAGATCTTCCCCCGTCGTCAGTTTTCTTCTTACAATGTCACGCAGGTTTAGACCGGACGCGTCCATATCCAGCTGGTAGTAGCTGCCCGCCGATCCCAGTGTTCCGGCGTCATACTCCATCTTTGCCTCCAGCAGAATCGTGCCGGAATTGGTGAAAATGCTGCCGAACATACCGGAGAATTCGCTGGCGGCCTTGTTCAGCACAGCCTGCCGGGCGGCACCGTAAGTGTCGTCGAAAAACCCCGTGCCCGGTGCATCGGTGTACTCGAACTGAAAAGTGATCGCTGCATGGGCGGGCAGGCTCAGTATCAGGCAGCTTCCCAGCAGGGCACCCCGTACCGCGATCGCGATCTTCATCGGTTGCACGCTTCTCTCGTGTGGCTGATTCATGTCGTTCTCCTTTAGAATTGAGAGTTTTCCCTATCCGGCCCGACCGTCAATTCAAGCTCGCTTACAGTCGAGGTCCGGATTGAGGTATTGGATAACGGAGCGAATGCCCGCAAAAGCGCAGGAATCAGTAGGCCATCTACGCAGAAGTGCTATTGCGTCTGCCGGGCATCCGGGAGATTGCCGATGAGGAGGGAAGCCGCTTTTCCGGCGGAACGAATAATGAAAAAGAAAGAAAACCACATAAGTATGCAGCCCATCTACGCACCGCTATGGATGTGCATGTGCCTGCTTCACGCATAATGCAATCATGAAGCTCCGTCCAAAACTCATCCTGTTGGCCCTGGCGCCACTCCTGCTGGTGCTCTCCACAGTTGCTCTCATGGTCAATCATCAGTCGGCCGAACTGGCCAGGGAGCAGCGCGAAGTGATCGAGCCGGCGTATCTCGCCAGCAAGCAGGACGAGCTCAGGCGCTACCTCACGCTGGCGCGGCATGCCATCGCCCCGCTGCATGATTCAGGCCGCACGGATGAAGCCACATTGTCGGAGGCAACGGCCATCCTGCACCGGCTGGATTATGGAGACGACGGCTATTTTTTCGCTTACGACACACGGGGGACCCTGCTCGTGCACTCGCGCAAGCCGGAACTGATCGGGGTAAACCGCTGGGATTACCGCGACATCAATGGCTACCCTACCATCGAGATGCTGATCAGGAAGGCACGCGAGGGCGGCGGATTTGTCCAGTATGCGACGGAAAAGCCCTCCACCGGCAACCCCGCCACCAAGCTCACCTACGCCGTTCTTCTGCCCAACTGGGGATGGGTGCTGGGCACGGGCATCTACCTGGACGATGTCCACGGCGTGCTGGCCAAGGTGGACGAGCAGGTGGCGGTCAACAACTACGATACCCTGCTGTGGATCGGCGTGACTGCATCATTGGGGATGACGGTCATCATCCTCTGCGGCCTGATGCTCAACATCCGGGGGCGGCGCGAGGCGCAGGAAAAGGAGCGTGCCTGGCTGTCGAGCGAACTGCACGATGGCATCTGCCAGCGGCTTGTGGCTGCCAAGCTGCAGGCAGAGACGGGTATCATCTACATGAAAAAAACTCCCCCCGCCTATATAACAGCGCAATCCACGTTCCAGAATCTGGAGAAGGATTTGAAGGATGTCCTGCAGGAGACGCGGGAAATCGCTCATGGCCTGCATCCGATGATCCTCAAGGATCTCGGACTGCGGGCGGCGCTGCAGCAGCTTGCGCATGACATGCAAAACGATGCCACCCCCATCCGCTTCCGCAGCCACGGCCCGGTCGAAGGACTTTACATCGACACCAGCCTCGCCTTCTATCGTCTCGCCCAGGAAGGGCTCTCCAACGTCAAACGGCATTCCCGTGCAAGCAGGGCAATGCTGCGCCTGACAGGGAGCAGGCGCGCCGTGCGGCTCACTGTATGGGATAACGGCACAGGCTTTGATTCCGACTGCATTGCGGGGGGCCGCGCCCATGGGGCCGGCCTGCACAACATGAAAACCCGCGTGGAAGAAGCGGGTGGGTGGCTGGTCATTACTTCGAAGCCAGGCAACACCAAGGTGGCCGCCACCATTCCTCGACCCTTTTTACAACGCCTTCTGACCATTCATTATGCGCATACTTCCCCTTAAAATTCTGCTGGTAGACGACCATCCCTCTACTCGTGAGGGAGTCAAAGCTGTTCTGCGGACGGATCCTTCCTTCAGAGTGGTGGGAGAAGCCGGCAACAGAAAGGAAGCGCTTGACCTGGCGGCAAACAATGTAATAGACGTCACGATGCTCGATATCGAACTGAAGGATGGCAAAGGCGACGGTATCGACTTCGCGCACCAGTTACAGGCGCTCCATCCGCAGATCGATATCCTGATATACAGCTTTCATACAGATGACAAACATGTGCTCCAGGCAAAGAAAGCTGGGGCTAAAGGCTATCTTTACAAAACTGCACCTGCAGTTGAGATTCTGGATGCCTTCCACAGGATCGCATGCGGCAAGCTCGCTTTTCCTGAAATATCCCAGCCCGAACTGCTGCTCACTCCGGTGGAACGGAGAGTGCTGTGGCTCAGCGGTCAGCGTGCATACGATACCACCAGGATTGCAGCCAGAATGAAGATAGTCGAGGCCACCGTACACACTCATCGGCACAGTATCTGGCAGAAGCTGAAATCGGCCCTCCCCGAAGAGGAAACCAGCAATCCCAATCTGCTCGTCATCCTCGGCGTAGAATATCGCTTCCGCTGCTCGGAGTATCCGTCGGGATGAGCCGTCTCTGCACAGGCAGCAGAGACAACCACGTTGATTCAGCCCCTTCTCATTCCCCGCTGCTCGCCTGCCTGAATCTTTGCCTGCCGGTGGAGAGTTGTGAGGCTGCGAAAGAAATCATCCTGCTGGCCCTCGCGCCACTGGCTTCGCGCTCGTTGCGGGCGGTGGCGCTGCAGCAGCTTGCGCATGACATGCAGAACGACGCCACTCCCATCCGCATCCGCAGCCGCGGCCCGGTCGAAGAACATTCCATGGACACCAGCCTCGCCTTCTATCATCTCGCCCAGGAAGGACTCTCCAACGTCAAACGGCATTCCCGTGCAAGCAGGGCAATACTGCACTCGACAGGGCGAAGGCGCGCCGTATGGCTCACTGGATGGGACAACGGCACAGGCTTTGATTCCGACTGCATTGCGGACGGCCGCGCCCGTGGGGCCGGCCTGCACAACATGAAAACCCGGGTGGAAGAAGCAGGCGGGCGTTCGACCTTCATCTCCAGGCAAGGTAGCACGGAAGTCACCGCCGCCCTCCCTCGACCTTTACAACGAACGATACCCAGAGCCCATGCCTGACCTTCCCATCAAGATCCTGATCGTGGACGACCACCCCGCATTCCGTTAGGGCATC
>CAZYYR010000148.1:0-1927 GCA_964651465.1 uncultured Nitrosospira sp. | reverse complement strand
GCACGCTGCTCGAAACCCAGGCTGCCTTCAAAGTGATGGCGGAAGCGGGAAATGCAAGGGAAGCACTGGGTATCCTGGAGGAGATGGATATCGACCTCGTGTTGCTGAATATCACCATGCCCGGCATAGACGGCATCGAACTGACCTCCCGGCTTCGGTCCCTTTATCCACGACTCTTCATAATCATGCTCACGATACTTGATGGCGACGCGTACATCCGCCGCGCAATGGCGGCGGGAGCCAATGGTTACCTGACAAAAGATGCTGAACCGGAGAATATCTTTAACGCGATTCATAAAGTCGTGGCAGGGAAAAAGGCTTTTCCGGAGATATCCCGCCCCGAACTGCTGCTCACCCTGGCGGAACGGCGGGTGCTGTGGCTCAGCAGTCATCGGGAATACGATACCGCCAGGATCGCAGTCAGAATGCGTATAAGCGAGGCCACCGTGCACACCCACCGGCACAATATCTGGCAAAAACTGAGGCCAGTCCTCCCCGAAGAGGAAACGGGCAATCCCAATCTGCTGGTCATTCTCGGTGGGGAATATCGCTTCCGTTGCCCGGAGTATCCGTGGGAATGAGCATGGCCATCGAAAGCGGGCACCGACGCTTATCACACTCGCCTCCGGGTAGCACGAGGCGGGGCTGCCCTCCCCAGCCGTTTGACAACGCCTGCCGCTATCCTGCGACAAGCGGTCTTCCGATCAGTAAGGGCTGTGGAGGGTCACCCGATAATCGTCAAACTACAGGGCGGGCTTTGCCCGACATCTACTCATCCACAGCACTGCATCAGGCGAAGCCCGGCCTCCTTCCTGATCCTCGCTGCTTATATTACTCCAGCATTTCAGGTCTTCCTCCTGCATAAACCTGCGTAATCTGGCTACGCAGTTGCCTGCTTGCCGCTCCGCGCCATCGGGCAAATACTTGATTCCGTCTCAAGGAAGCCAAGTGAGCAGGCGTGAAGCTTGCCTGCGCCGATGATCGCATTCACAACAACGGGAGGTAAATCATGGACAGCCATATGGATTTACGCCAGAACAAGGATGTGGCCGCGCCACAGTTGGACTGCCCCCGACAGATACCGGATTTCCATGACCTGATCTGGATCATTGCGGGCAGCAGCTTGCTCCTGTTTCTGATACGGGACTCGTGGCTTCTCCTGCCTGTCCTGGGCCTCTCCCTCTACTGCTGCATACGCTGGACCAATGAGGCAGAGCGTTCACGCTATCTTCGTTCGTATGAATTTCCAGCTTCTGTCAGGGAGCGGGTTTGGAAACGCTATCCCCATCTGTCCGAGGAACATCTCTCCCTGATCATGCTGGGCCTGCGGCAATACTTCATATTGTGCAATGCCGCGAGGGGAACCAGGGTATCGATGCCCTCGCAGGCGGTCGATGCCGCGTGGCATGAGTTCATTCTGTTCACGCGCGAGTACACTGACTTCTGCAAGAAAGGACTGAACCGCTTCCTGCACCACGTGCCAGCCAGCGGAACGCCAAACGCCACCCCCACGACCGGAGCAATATCCAATGGAGCCGATGCGGGAATGAAGATCGCCTGGCGGCTCGCCTGCCAATGGGAAGGAATCGACCGCAAAAAACCCGAGCGGCTGCCCTTCCTATTCGAAATCGACACGAGATTGCTCATTCCGGATGGATTCCGGCATGCTTTCGACAATGACTACGCGGCGGATGAAGCTCAGGCTGGTGGAGGCAAGGAAGACTCCGGCGCGCCGCGGGATGGCTGCTCCACCGGACGATCGGCATCTCATCCCGCGTGAAAAGTTGCTTCAATACTGGAAAAGGCCTGCTGGTGGCTTCTCAGGCAGAAAGTAGGGCAGCTTCCCCGTTTTTGCGTCGTGCAACCGCTCCAATGAGCGCCAGCCCAGCAAGAAGCAGCGCGTAGCTTTCCGGCTCCGGGATGGCCG
>CAZYYR010000147.1:3849-6177 GCA_964651465.1 uncultured Nitrosospira sp. | reverse complement strand
TGGGTAGGATCGAGGAGGGTCATGACCCGCCGCCGCTGGTAATCGTGCATCATCGACCAGAGCACTGGCAGGCTTGCGGCCCCGGCGACAAGCACGCTCGCGATGATGCGCCAGGACAGGCCTGTCAGGAAAAGAACGAAAAAGCCGCTGGATGCGATGAGCAGCGCTGTGCCCAGGTCCGGCTGGCGCAGAATCATCACTACCGGAACCAGCAGCAGCAGCGTCGCTACCGCGTAGTCCCGCAGCCGCAGGGTTGCCTCGTGCTTGTCGAAATACCAGGCCATCATCAGAGGCACTGCCACTTTCATTAGCTCCGAAGGCTGGATACGGGTGATGCCGATATTCAGCCAGCGCCGCGCACCGTTATTGATCTCCCCAAACAGCATCACGCCCAGCAGCAGGAGAAGGCCCGCGAGATACAGCGGCAGGGCGATGCGCATGATCTGCTGCAAAGGAATGTTAGCGATCAGCCACATGACACCCAATGCCACCAGCATATTGACGCCCTGGTTGGTGACACGGGTGAGGTTTGCATCCGTGGCGCTGTAGAGTGTGACCAGGCCGGTCAGCATCAGCAGCAGAATCCCGCTCAGCAGGAGTCCGTCCACATAGCGCGTCAGATAGTGCCACAGGCGCAGGATGCTAATCATGTTCGTCCTCTTCATCCAGCGCTTCGACCGTTTTTGCCTCTTCTTCTGGGGGCAGCTTTCCAAGCAGGTAATAGTCCATCACCAGCCTGGCAACAGGGGCGGCGACAGCACCGCCATGCCCCCCATTTTCCACCAGGACCGACAGTGCGATCCTCGGGTCCTCGGCCGGGGCATAACCGACGAACAGGGCGTGATCGCGGTAGCGCTCCCGAATTTTTTCCTCGATATATTTTTCCCCCTGCTTCATCCCGATGACTTGCGATGTGCCGGTCTTGCCCGCGAACGTATAGGCGGCCCCTCCCCCGGCGACGGCGGCGGTGCCGCCGGGCCGCGTGACGTCTATAAGCGCGTTGTGTATCACGCGTAAATTATCGGGATCGAGATTGAGGGTATAAAGCGGTTGCGTAACGACCTCGCGTATGACTTCGTTGTCGTTGTTCAAAACGCGCTTTACGAGATGAGGGCGATAAGCCGTGCCGTTGGCCGCCAGGGTTGCCGTGGCGAAGGCAAGCTGTAGCGGTGTCGCGAGATTGTAGCCCTGGCCTATGCCGACTGAAATGGTATCGCCGGGATACCATTTCTGCTTGTGCCGCCTCATTTTCCATTCCTGGGAGGGCAGCAGGCCGGCGGACTCCCCCGCGATGTCGATACCGGTTTTTTTCCCCAGGCCGAACTGGCTGGAAAAATTGAAGATGTTGTCGATACCGAGGTCGTTGGCTAACGCATAGTAATAAGTGTCGCAGGATACGACCAGGGATTTGTGCAGGTCGACAGTGCCGTGCCCTCCCGCTTTCCAGTCCCGGAAGCGGTGCGTGCTTCCGGGCAGGCTGAAATACCCCGGGTCGCTGATGGCGTGCTGGGGCGCACGCTTTTTCAGTTCCAGGCCCGCCAGCGCCATGAAGGGCTTGAATGTGGAACCAGGCGGATAGAGACCGCGCAGGGCCCGGTTATTCAGCGGCCTGTCAATGGAGTTATTCAGCAGATCCCAGTTCTCCGAATCGATCCCGTCCACGAAAAGATTGGGGTCGAATCCCGGCTTGCTGACAAACGCCAGCACATCGCCCGAAGCGGGGTCGATTGCGACCAGGGCTCCACGCCGGTCGCCGAATGCTTTTTCCGCGACTTCCTGCAATCGGGCATCCAGCGACAGCATGAGATTGTTGCCGGAAACAGGCGGAGTACGGGATATGATCCTGATGGCGCGGCCGATCGCATCGGTTTCAATCTCCTCGAAGCCTGTCACGCCGTGCAATTCTCTTTCGTAACTCTGCTCGATGCCGATCTTGCCCATGTACTGGGAACCGCGGTAATTGGAGAGATCGTTGTTCGCCTCCAGCTGTTCCAGATCCTTGTCGTTGATGCGGCCGATATATCCCACCACATGAGATGCGCTTTCACCTCTGGGATACTGGCGGAACAGGCGGGCCTTGATCTCCACGCCCGGAAAGCGATAACGGTTGGCGGCAAAACGCGCAACCTCGACATCCGACAGGCGGGTGCGTATCGGCAGGCTTCCAAATCTCTTGCTCTCCTCGCGCAGCTTCTTGAAGCGCCTGCGATCCCTCGCCCCTATCTCGACGACAGTGGAAAGCTCATTGATGAGGGCATCGAGATCGGCAGTTTTGCTCGGCACGATTTCAAGGGTGTAAGCCGAGTAGTTGTGCGCCAGCACTTCGCC
>CAZYYR010000147.1:0-3749 GCA_964651465.1 uncultured Nitrosospira sp. | reverse complement strand
CTCAATAATGACGCGAGGAATGGCCACACCAGCACGCCGCTGGTACTGGCAAGGTAAAAACTCCAGCCTGGAGAAGGCGAGCCGGCGAGCACGCCGACCAGGAGCGTAATGGATTGGCCCAGGAACAATATCACCCCTACCTGCGGGGCCTGCGGAAGTGCTGAGAAATTGCTCAGGCGCCGCTGAAAGGTCAAAGCCGTAAATGCCATTACGCTATACGTCAGGGCATGCTCGCCGAACGTGCTGGCATTGCCGAGGTCCATCAGCAGTCCCATTCCAAAAGCAATGCTGATACCTGCGCGTTGCGGTTGATTGATGCACCAGTAGAGCACGGTCAGAGCGACGAAATCGGGCCACAGGGCCAGAGCAGAACCCGTCAGTGGAACGAGGTTCAGCAACAGCGCCAGCATCAGGCTGAAGGCAATGAAAGAACCTCTGGCAGGCAGCAGAAGTTCCTGCCGCGGTTGATCAGCGAAGGCCACCTTTTTCTCGCTTCCTGTTCTCCGGTTGGGTTTCCATCGCTTCCACCGGATTTTCCGCCATCGGTGCCGGCATGGACAGTATCAGCAATTGCCGGTTGCGGTTGACCCCGGCAACGGGTGTACAGGTCACCCGGGCAAAGACCTGGGCGGAATTGCGTTCGATTTTCGAGACCACCGCGACCGGGAGGCCGGGGGGATAGACACCGTCTATCCCCGAAGTCACCAGCGAATCGCCCTCCTGGATATCCGTGTTGACTGCGAGATAGCGCAATTCCAGTAGCCCATCCTTGCCTGTGCCGGATATGATGGAGCGCAATCCATTGCGTACGACCTGGACCGGTACCGAATGATCCTTGTCCGTGATGAGGGTCACTTCGGATGCCCATGGATAATCGCGCGTAATCTGGCCTACCACCCCCAGATCGTCCACAACGACCTGTCCCGCCAGTACTCCGCTCTGACTGCCCGTGCCAAGAATGACTTTGCGGTTGAACGGATCGCGGGGGACGTACAGGATCTCGGCCATGAGCGCCTTGTCCTCTACTCGCCGCGCGGCGCCCACGAGCTTGCGCAACCGGGCGTTTTCGGCTTCCAGCGCGCGCAGTTTCATGAGTTGCCCGCGATCTACCAGATGTTGCTGCTTGAGATGCGTGTTTTCCTCGGCCAGTTCTCCACTGACGGAAAGCTCGTTCAATTGGCCATACAGGGTTGCGGGCACATTGGCCAGTTTCTGCAACGGATAAACCACTACCGAGAGGATCTGCCGGATTTCGGCAAGATATTTGAACCGGGCGTCAACCGCCATCAATGCCAGCGACAGCATGACAAAGAAAGCCAGTTGGGTCAGGAGACTGGGACCGTGCCTGAAGAACCGCGGGGTCATTTCCATATGCGCGGTTTTTCAGAATGCCCTGTTCCAAATAAGTCCAGTGTAAGCCCATGATCCTGAGCGCTCAGTCACTGGCAAATACGCCGACCAGTTGATCCATGTTTTCCAGCGCGATGCCCGATCCCCGGACGACGCAGGTCAGCGGATCTTCGGCGATGATGACGGATAACCCGGTCTCTTCCATGAGCAGCCGGTCGATATCACGCAGCAATGCACCGCCGCCTGTCAGCACCATGCCTTTTTCCGCGATGTCTGCGCCGAGTTCCGGCAGGGTATGCTCCAGCGCGGATTTGACGGCGCTGATGATATTGTTCAGAGGTTCGGTCAGCGCCTCGAGAATCTCATTGCTGGAAATAGTGAAGCTGCGCGGGATGCCTTCCGCCAGGTTGCGGCCCTTGACCTCCATCTCCCGCACTTCCGATCCGGGAAAGGCAGAGCCGATCTCCTTCTTGATCAGCTCGGCAGTGACTTCACCGATCAGCATCCCATAGTTGCGGCGGATATAATTGATGATCGCTTCGTCGAACTTGTCGCCGCCTACCCTCACTGAATTGGAGTAAACGATTCCACCCAGTGAAATCACCCCCACTTCCGTGGTGCCGCCGCCAATATCCACCACCATCGAACCTGTAGCATCCTCGACCGGCAGGTTGGCTCCGATCGCGGCAGCCATCGGCTCCTCGATCAGTTCCACCTTGCGCGCACCCGCGCCGTAGGCGGCTTCCCGGATGGCGCGACGCTCCACTTGCGTGGACCCGTAGGGCACGCAGATGACGATGCGGGGATTGGCGGAAAAAAGCCGGGGCGGATTCACTTTCTTGATGAAGTGTTTCAGCATCTGCTCGGTAACGGTGAAGTCGGCAATCACGCCGTCCTTCATGGGACGGATCGCGGTGATATTGCCAGGGGTGCGTCCCAGCATCTGCTTCGCCGCCAACCCCACCTGCTGAATGATTTTCTTGCCATTGGGGCCGCCATCCTGGCGGATTGCCACTACCGACGGTTCGTTCAGCACGATGCCCTGACCGCGCACATAGATCAGTGTGTTGGCCGTCCCCAGGTCGATGGCCATGTCGGTCGAAAAATAACCTTTCAATACATTGTTGTTTATAAAATTAAGCATGATTTACTGAATCCGTGCGGTAGCGATGTGATTAAAGGCGGGTGAATGGAATCGGGCTATGATACTCTATTAGCTATTTGAATATAAGGGTTATAAAGGATTTGGCGGCCTATGTCTCTGTCCCTGGATGACGTGAAACGCGTGGCCAACCTGGCACGGATCGAGGTGAGCGAAGAGGAAGCGCGTACCGCACTGGTACAGCTGTCGGAAATTTTCGGTCTGATCGAGAAGATGCAGGCGGTGGATACCTCGGCGACAAGGCCTATGTCTCATGCCCAGGATGTCGTGCAGCGCTTGCGTCCCGATGCTGTCACCGAGCATGATCAGCGCGAATTGTTCCAGGGCATCGCACCTCAGGTGGAGGCGGGGCTTTACCTGGTGCCGAAAGTGATCGAATAAGCAGCCCATGTGATATCGCTGTCACGATTGCGGTTTCCTTTCTTTTACCCAGCCTGGAAGCTCTTTGCTACCCTTGCCACCCCATGCAACCTCCTCGTAAGATCCCGTACACGCCATGTTGAATTCCAGCATCAAGCAACTCTCCACCCTGCTCCACGAAAAAAAAATTTCCAGCGCTGAATTGACCGCCGAGTTCCTCAAGCGTTCCCGTATCCTCAACCCGGACTACAACGCTTTCATCACCCTGAATGAAGAGGCGAGTCTCGCCCAGGCGCGTGTTGCGGACAGAATGATCGCGGCCGGGAGCGCCCAGCCTCTGACTGGAATTCCGATTGCGCAGAAAGATATTTTTTGCACCAGGGGATGGCTTACGACCTGCGGGTCGAAAATGCTGTCAAATTTCATCTCGCCTTACGACGCGCACGTCGTCGAGCGCTTCAATGCTGCGGGTGCGGTGAATATCGGCAAAACCAACATGGACGAGTTTGCCATGGGCTCCAGCAACGAAACATCCTGGTACGGGCCGGTTAAAAACCCCTGGGATATCAGGGCGGTGCCGGGTGGCAGCTCGGGCGGCTCAGCCTGTGCGGTGGCCACGCGCATGGCTCCCGCCGCGACCGGTACCGATACCGGCGGGTCGATCCGCCAGCCTGCGGCGCTCTGCGGTATTTCCGGCCTCAAGCCCACTTATGGCCTGGTTTCGCGCTACGGGATGATTGCGTTTGCCTCCAGTCTCGACCAGGGCGGCCCCATGGCAAAATCCGCGGAAGATCTGGCGTTGATGCTCAATGTCATGGCGGGATTCGATGCGCGGGATTCGACCAGCCTGCAGCGCGAGCCGGAAGATTACACCCGC
>CAZYYR010000146.1:0-6179 GCA_964651465.1 uncultured Nitrosospira sp. | reverse complement strand
GATCATCCCGATTTTTAACAGCAACGCGCTCAGCGAGGATTTGTTCAGCGCTTCCCTGGATCTGTCATATTGTATGCACCCGCATCTTAAGCGATAATAATGGCTTTGCCGGCCCGCACCGCTACCCGGGTTAGGGAGCGGTGTTTTTGTGTGCCATTCGTATCCACCACATTATATCTGTTGAGCTAGGGAGTCCTGTTGATGGGAACATTTCGAGATTTTGAGGCGCCGGTATTCAAGAACCTGACCAGCGCCATCCGTGCATTGGCGATGGATGCTGTGCAAAAAGCCAATTCTGGTCACCCTGGCATGCCAATGGGCATGGCTGAAATAGCAGAAGTATTGTGGATACACCATTTGAGACACAATCCCGCGAATCCGGAATGGGCCGACCGGGACCGGTTCGTGCTGTCGAACGGTCACGGGTCGATGCTGATCTATGCCTTGCTGCATCTCACTGGATATGATCTGCCTATGGAAGAGATCAAGCGCTTCCGCCAACTCCACTCCAAAACACCCGGCCATCCGGAATACGGCTATACCCCGGGTGTCGAAACCACGACCGGTCCATTGGGGCAAGGCATCACCAACGCTGTGGGTATGGCGCTGGCGGAAAAAATACTTGCAGAGGAGTTCAACCGTCCAGGCTTCGATATCGTCAACCACCATACCTACGTCTTTCTGGGCGACGGTTGCCTGATGGAAGGAATATCCCATGAAGCCTGTTCGCTGGCGGGCACATTGGGGCTGGGCAAGCTCATCTGTTTCTACGACGACAACGGCATTTCCATAGATGGCCATGTTCAAGGGTGGTTCACTGACGACACCCCAAAACGCTTCGAAGCTTATGGCTGGCACGTCGTCCCGAATGTAAATGGTCACGATCCGATCGCCATCGAGGCAGCCATCGAAGCTGCCAGGCAGGCGACCGGCAAACCCTCGATGATATGCTGCAAAACCGTGATCGGCATGGGCTCGCCCAACAAGGCGGATACCCATGAAGTCCATGGCGCAGCGCTGGGCGAAGCGGAAATTGCTGCCGCGCGCCCTCACATCGGGTGGAATCACCTGCCTTTTGAAATCCCCGACGACGTCTATGCGATGTGGGACGGCCGCGAAAAAGGCCGGAAGCTGGAAGATGAATGGAACCGCAAGTTTGCCGAATACAAAGAAAAATATCCTGCGGAAGCCGTTGAATTTACCAGAAGGATGTCGGGCAACCTGCCGGATGACTGGAATGAGCATGTCGAAGGACTCATCGGGCAGATCAATGCCAAGGAGGAAACCATCGCCACCCGCAAGGCCTCTCAGAACGTCATCGAGGGCCTGGCGCCGAAATTGCCTGAACTGGTTGGAGGTTCCGCAGATCTGGCGGGATCCAATCTTACCCTCTGGTCGGGCTCGAAAGGCGTCAGCGGCAAAGCGGGAGGAAATTACATCTATTACGGCGTACGTGAATTCGGCATGAGCGCGATCATGAACGGCCTGGCGCTTCATGGCGGCATCATACCCTACGGGGCCACTTTCCTCATGTTTTCGGAATACGCGCGCAACGCGTTGCGCATGGCGGCGCTGATGAAAATCCGCGTCCTGTTCGTCTTTACTCATGACTCGATCGGCCTGGGCGAAGATGGACCCACTCACCAACCGGTGGAGCAGACCGCGACGCTGCGCTATATCCCTAATATGGATGTATGGCGGCCGTGCGATACGGTCGAGTCGACCGTGGCCTGGGCCCGGGCGATCGAACGTCAGGACGGGCCGTCGGTGCTGATTTTCAGCCGCCAGAACCTGCCCTTCCAGAAGCGCGACGCCGCGACCATCGATTCGATCGACAAGGGAGGCTATATCCTGTCCGAAGCGGCCGGCGGCAAGCCTCAGGCAATCATCATTGCAACCGGATCGGAAGTCGGACTGGCCATGATGGCTCAAAAGGCGCTGGCCGAAGCCGGTACGTACGTGCGCGTCGTCTCGATGCCTTGCACCGGTGTGTTCGACCGCCAGGACGCAGATTACAAAAAAGGCGTGCTGCCGGAAGGAATAAGGCGCGTGGCCGTGGAGGCGGGTGTGACCGATTACTGGCGCAAGTATGTCGGACTCGAAGGCACGGTAGTCGGTATCGATACATTTGGAGAATCGGCACCTGCGGGCGAGCTCTTCAAGCATTTCGGCTTCACCGTCGAGAACGTGGTACAGGCGGTGAACAGCATTATCTGATTCCGGTCAGTTGCGGTATGCAACGTAGCGGGATGCTTTCCCGCGCCGAACTTCTTTTTTTATCCAAGGAGTGTAAAACATGACAATCAAAGTCGGTATCAATGGATTCGGCCGCATCGGGCGGATGGTCTTTCGCGCGGCGGTTCAGAACTTTCCGGACATCGAGGTCGTTGCCATCAACGATCTGCTCGAGCCCGATTATCTGGCATACATGCTGCAGCATGATTCGGTGCATGGCCGTTTCAAGGGTGACGTGTCGATCGACGGAGACACTCTCGTGGTCAATGGCAAGAGAATCCGTCTGACTGCGATCAAGGACCCAGCCGAATTGAGGTGGAATGAGGTGGGCGCCGAAGTCGTCGTCGAGTCCACCGGGCTCTTTCTTACCAAGGAGACCTGCCAGAAACACATCGCTGCAGGAGCGAAGAAAGTCATCATGTCAGCCCCTTCCAAGGATGACACGCCCATGTTCGTGTACGGCGTGAACGATGGCACCTACGATGGAGAGTCCATCATCTCCAACGCGTCCTGTACCACGAATTGCCTGGCCCCTGTTGCAAAAGTGCTGAATGATACCTTCGGCATCAAGCGCGGCCTGATGACCACGGTGCACGCGGCCACCGCTACGCAGAAGACTGTCGATGGACCTTCCAACAAGGACTGGCGCGGCGGGCGAGGTATCCTGGAAAACATCATTCCATCCTCCACCGGCGCGGCGAAAGCAGTGGGCAAGGTGATCCCGCAACTGAATACCAAGCTCACCGGCATGGCGTTCCGGGTCCCGACATCCGATGTTTCGGTCGTCGACCTTACGGTTGAACTGGATAAGGATGCGAGCTACGAAGAAATCTGCGAGGCCATGAAAAAAGCGTCGGAAGGATCGATGAAAGGCATACTGGGCTACACCGACCAGAAGGTCGTCTCCACCGATTTCCGGGGTGAAAGCTGCACCTCCATTTTTGATGCGGAAGCGGGAATGGCTCTGGATGGAAGTTTCGTCAAGGTCGTTTCATGGTACGACAATGAATGGGGCTACTCCAGCAAGATTCTGGAAATGGTTCGAGTCGTCGCCGGCAAATAATCCAGGGCGGGGCGGGTGATCCAGTCTTCCGCCCCCCTTCCGCCGCTTTCCTCATAGGAAACAGCCGGAAACATCCTATGCCCGTACCCATACATCCTATACATTTGGAGCCTCCCCGTGTCCGTCATTAAAGTTACCGACCTCGATCTTAAAGGCAAGCGCGTGTTCATCCGTGCCGACCTCAATGTGCCCGTCAAGGACGGGAAGGTTACCTCCGATGCGCGGATTACTGCGTCCATGGCCACCATCAATCATTGCCTCGACCAGGGTGCGAAGGTAATGGTGACCTCTCACCTGGGGCGCCCCGAGGAAGGTGTATGGTCCGAGGAGAATTCGCTCAAGCCGGTTGCGGACAATATCGCGGCAAGGCTGGGAAAACCTGTGCGCCTGATCAAGGACTGGATAGAAGATGATTTCGAGATCGCCGATGGCGAACTGGTCGTTCTCGAGAACTGTCGCATCAACAAAGGCGAGAAAAAGAATGCCGATGAAACGGCACAGAAATATGCGAGGCTGTGCGATGTCTTCGTGATGGACGCATTCGGTACGGCACACCGTGCACAGGCATCGACCCATGGCATTGCGAAATATGCGCCAGTGGCCTGCGCGGGCATTCTGCTGACGGAAGAACTGGATGCACTCACCAAGGCATTGCTCGACCCGGCGCGTCCCATGGTCGCGATTGTCGGTGGCTCAAAGGTTTCGACCAAGCTTACCGTTCTGGAATCTTTGTCGGAAAAGGTGGATCAGCTGGTGGCCGGGGGCGGTATCGCCAATACATTCCTGAAAGCAGCTGGTAAAAGTATCGGAAAATCCCTTTGCGAAGACGATCTTGTCCCGACGGCAAAAATGCTGATGGACAAGATGGCACAGCGTCAAGCAACCATCCCCATTGCCGTGGATGTGGTGGTGGGGAAGCGGTTCGATGCGAATGAACCCGCTATCACCAAGGCTGCCGATGCCGTCGCGGACGACGAAATGATCTTCGATATCGGCCCGAAGAGTGCGGAGGAGCTAGCGGACATCATCATGAATGCCGGAACCGTCGTGTGGAATGGGCCGGTCGGGGTGTTCGAATTCGATCAGTTCGGCGAGGGTACCCGAACGATCGCCCAGGCCATCGCAACCACCAACGCATTCACCCTGGCAGGAGGGGGTGACACCATCGCTGCCATCCAGAAATACGATATTTATGACAAGGTTTCCTATATCTCCACTGCGGGAGGCGCCTTTCTCGAATTCCTCGAAGGAAAGAAACTCCCGGCCGTGGAAATACTCGAGCAGCGCGCCGCCGGCAATTCATAGCAGTAACGTTGCTAACGCACGGGATCGGAGATCCATCCCAAAATGATTCGAAGAACAAAAATCGTGGCAACGCTCGGCCCTGCCTCCAGAGACCCGAAGGTACTGGAGCGAATGATAAATGCCGGGGTGGATGTAGTTCGCATCAATTTTTCTCATGGCACGAGGAAAGAGCACATCGAGAGCGCAGAGTTGACACGCTCCCTGGCACGGGCAGCCGGCCACGCTGTCGGTGTACTCGCCGATCTTCAGGGACCCAAGATCCGTATCGGGAAATTCGAAGATGGGCGCATCCTGCTCAAGACTGGCGACCGATTCATACTCGACGCCGAATGCGAGCTGGGAAACCAGGAACGCGTAGGGCTGGATTACAAGGAATTGCCAAATGACGTGGAAACGGGCGCGACACTCATCCTCGATGATGGCCGCATCGTTCTCGGGGTCTCGGAGGTAGTAGGTAATCAGGTGTACTGCGTAGTCGAACAGGGGGGCTTCCTGTCCAACAACAAAGGCATCAACCGGAAAGGAGGGGGGCTCAGCGCACCCGCCTTGACGGGTAAGGATGTCGAGGACATCAGAACCGCGGCGGCGCTAAAAGCGGACTATCTGGCGGTATCCTTCCCCCGTTCCGGCGATGATATACGCTGGGCGCGCGATGTCATGCACGAAGCCGGCGGGAAAAGCCTGCTGATGGCAAAGATTGAACGTTCCGAGGCGATTCTTGCACTCGACGATATCCTCGAAGCTTCGGACGCCATCATGGTGGCGCGCGGCGATCTTGCCGTAGAGGTCGGTGACGCGGTGGTGCCTGCATTGCAGAAGCGCATGATTCGAAACGCACGCAACAACAACAAACTGGTGGTGACGGCGACGCAAATGATGGAATCGATGGTTGCCAGCCCCATTCCGACCCGCGCGGAAGTTTCGGATGTGGCGAACGCCGTGCTGGACGGTACCGATGCGGTCATGCTTTCCGCAGAGTCGGCTACGGGGCAATACCCGGTCGAAGCGGTGGCGGCGATGGCGAGGGTCTGCCTCGAGGCGGAAAAGGAATATCTCGTAAGCAGCGAATTGCGGCGGCTCCAGGGGGGCCTGCCGGATAATATCGAAGAGGCCATTGCGCGCGCCACTATGTTTACCGCAGGCGGTCTCAAGATCCGGGCGATTGCCGCGCTTACGCAAAGCGGCAGGACAGTGTTGCTGATGTCGCGCCGGAGCTCCAACGTCCCTATTTTTGCGTTGAGTCCGCAGGAGGACACGCGCCGCAAGATGACGCTGTTTCGGGGAGTCTATCCCGTCAGGTTCGGCGGGGGCTCGAACGATCCTGAGATTATCCTGAACCATGCCGAAAATGAATTACTCAAGCGCGGCGCCGTGCGTAACGGTGACCTGATCATCATGACCATCGGTGAACCAGTAGGCAAGGCCGGCGGCACGAATACCATGAAGATTGTCAAGGTGGGAGAACACAAAAAACACGAACGAAGGCCCTAGAGAAGCGCTGAAGAAATCCTCGCTGAGCGTGTTGCTGTTAAAATCGGGATGATCATAAGGCGCGCGACGCAGGTCGTAGCTGGGA
>CAZYYR010000145.1:0-6200 GCA_964651465.1 uncultured Nitrosospira sp. | reverse complement strand
CATATTTCATCCCAGATTGAAAGCCGTCCTTCCCGCGTAGAAGGATCAGGAAGCCTGCTGAGGCTGATCGTGTCCGTCCGTGGCAGCGTGCGCCCGGATTCGGTGGATCGCCATCCGCCCATATCGTATTTTTGACGCAGGTCGCCTGCCGGCTGAGGTTACAGGCAACGACACCCGGATAGCGAAGGTCTTTTCGAGTAGAATACGAACGGACCCGTTATCTTGGCCTTTTATGCGACTGTCGAATTTTTTTATTTCCACCCTGAAGGAAGCGCCGGCCGAGGCAGAATTGGCAAGCCACAAGCTGATGCTGCGGGCAGGCCTCATCAGGCGGCTGGGAAGCGGTCTCTACACATGGATGCCGCTGGGCCTGAAGGTCCTGCGCAAGATCGAGAACATCGTGCGCGAGGAAATGGATGCGGCCGGCGCGATGGAATTGCTGATGCCAGCGGTGCAGCCGGCGGAATTATGGCGGGAGACGAGGCGCTGGGAGGTGTTCGGCCCGCAAATGCTGAAAATCAAGGACAGGCACGGGCGTGACTTCTGCTTCGGGCCCACGCACGAGGAAGTCATTACGGATATTGCGCGGCGGGAAATCAAGAGCTACCGCCAGCTGCCCCTGACGTTTTATCAGATCCAGACCAAGTTCCGTGACGAAGTCCGGCCGCGTTTCGGGGTCATGCGCGCGCGCGAGTTCGTGATGAAGGACGCCTACTCGTTCCACGCCGATGACGAGAGTCTGGAAAAAACATACCACGTCATGCATGATGCCTATAGCCGCATATTCAGCCGCCTGGGCCTGGGGTTTCGCGCGGTGAGGGCGGATACCGGTGCGATCGGCGGCAGCAGCTCGCACGAGTTTCATGTTCTGGCCGACTCGGGCGAAGATGCGCTCGCATTCTGTCCGGACTCGGATTACGCTGCCAACATGGAAATGGCCGAATCGCTGCGACCGGCCGCACCGCGCGGATCGGCTGCAGGTGCCATGCAGCGCGTTCACACGCCCTCAAAAAAAACCTGCGAGGACGTTGCCGCTTTCCTGAACGTTCCGCTGGAACGGACGGTGAAAACCCTCTCGATAATCGCCCGGGACGAAATGTACCTGCTGCTGCTGCGCGGCGACCATCATCTCAACGAAGCCAAGGTTCGCAGGATTCCCTTTCTTTCCGATTTCCGCCTGGCCAGCGAGGAAGAGATTCAGGCTGAGACCGGTGCCCCTCCCGGTTATATCGGCCCTGCCGGTCTTGCCCTGCCGGTTATCGCGGACCCTGTCGCGGCGGTCATGAGTGATTTCGTCTGTGGAGCGAACGAGGAGGATCACCATCTCATCAACGCCAACTTTGGCCGCGACGTGAAAGAACCCGACCATATCATCGATATCCGCAACGTGGTTTCCGGCGACTTGTCGCCGGACGGCAAGGGGAAGCTGGAAATCTGCCGCGGCATAGAAGTGGGCCACATCTTCAAACTGCACACCAAGTATTCGGAAGCCATGAAAGCGGGCTATCTCGACGAATCAGGGCGTACGCGGCCGATGGAAATGGGCTGCTACGGGATCGGCGTGTCACGTATTGTCGCAGCGGCCATTGAACAGGGCCACGACGATTGCGGCATTGTTTTTCCCGTGGCGATGGCCCCGTTCCAGGTTGTCATCATTCCGATCGGCTTCCGGAAAAGCGAGCGCGTCCGGAACGCGGCCGAAAGCATGTATGCCGATATCGTCGATGCGGGCATCGACGTTTTGCTTGACGATCGTGACGATCGTCCCGGCGTCATGTTTGCGGACATGGAACTGATCGGGATTCCTCATCGCATCGTCATCGGCGAGCGCAGCCTGAAGGAGGGAAATGTCGAATATCAGGGACGGCGGGACGAGAAACCACAGATCATTCCTCTCGCAAAGCAGGATATCCCGGGTTTTCTGAAAGCGCTGATCGAAAAAGGGATGAGTTGACAGGCGTTTGTCCGACTCCAGGCGCTCTGACTGCTGCTGAGCCTGCAGCTTCAATCCAAGGCCTGCCGTTATTGCCTGGGGCTCTGCCTGTTCTTGTGAGGGTCCTTGCCGGGGGACCGAGGAGTGCCCGGCGAAGGGGAAGAGGGGGTGTTTTCCCGCATGAATTCCTCCAGGCTTTCGCGCGACACCAGTCCGACTTTGTATACCGCGGGGTTTCCCTGGGGATCGAATACATAGGTTGTGGGCAGCATGGAGACGGGCCCGATCTGGGCAGCGATCTTTCGATCTCCAAGCACGATGGGGTAGGAGATGGATAGCGACCTGACATACTTGAGCACGGATTCGGGAGTGCGATAATCCATCGCCACCCCGATGATCATGACGTCCTTGCGGCTCTCGTAGAGCGATACGAGGTCTGGAATTTCCTTGAGGCAGGGCGGGCACCAGGTGGCCCAGAAATTGATCAGTACCCATTTGCCGCGATAGTCGGCCAGCGTGAGTTTTTTGCCGGCATGATCGGTAAATGTGAAACCCTTGGCATGCAGGCCGGTCGACAAGGACAGAAGCAGGCATAGCACGAGCGTGATCGTGTATCGCATCATGTTTCCGCGGGACTTTCCTTTCCGGATTCAAGGGATTCCGGTGGAGCGGGTGCGACCGGAGTCCCATCACTGTCAGGTTGCGCTGCCACAAGAAATCGGGACAGCGGCAGATCCATTATTTCGTCCAGCCCCATGCTCATTTCGGCCAGCAGACCTTCGAGCCGGGAATCGCCCGCTGCCATCGACCGGGCCGCCTCGGGACTAAATACAAATAGCCGGTAAATATCGGCCACCCTGATTTCGCCCGGATCGAGTATCTGCACCCAGCCGCCCGTTTTCACGGGCCGTACGAGATTCGCCCGGTTCATCCGTTCCAGTATCGGTTCCATCTCCTCGACACTCAACTTGAGTCGTTGCCGCAAGCTGGAAGAGGTTTCGACCTTTCCTTTTTTAAGCGCGTTCCCCAGCGCCTGCAACAAGCGCAATGCGTCCAGGAACTGCCTGCCCGGCGTTGCCGCGATATGCCCCCACTCTCCAAAGCGCCAGCTCGAAAGGGATGCGGCAATCACCGCGCCCAGCAGTACCATCAACCAGGATAAATAGACCCACATCAGGAAAATCGGGATGGTGGCAAATGCTCCGTACACGGCCTGATAGGTGGGGAAGTGGGTGATATACAGCGCAAAGCCCTGCTTCATCATTTCGAATCCTATCGCTGCGGCCATGCCGCCGACGATTGCATGGCCCAGCGCAATCCGCCGGTTGGGGACGATGAGATAGGCAATCGAAAAGGCGATGCTGGTCAGGAGCAGCGGCACGACCTGAAGAAGGGCGACGCCGATGGCGGGGATATCCTGAGTCAGCCCCATGGATATCCTGATCAGCCAGGAAGTCAGCGACAGGCTTGCACCGATCATCAGCGGGCCGATGGTCAGCGTTGCCCAATAGATCAGCAGGCGATGCAGGAGCGGCCGCAGGCGGGTCACGCGCCATATCCCATTCAGCGCCTTGTCGATGGTCAGCATAAGTGCCAGCGCTGTCACTGCAAGAAACGCCGTGCCGATAGCGGTGAGTTTCACGGCATTGTCGGCGAATTGCTGCATGTAGACGGCAATGACCCGGTTGGCCGCATCCGGGACCATGGTCGTGAGAATGAATTCCTTTATCTGGATCGAGTACTCGGCGAATGCCGGAAATGCGGCCACGACGGACAGGCCGATGGCGATCAGCGGCACCAGCGAGAGCAGCGTGGTAAAAGTCAGACTCGCGGCAACCTGGGTGCAGTTGTGCTGGAAGAAGCGGACGAAGACATAGTGTATGAAATCCAGCGGCCGCAGGGATTTCAGAAAATTCGGAAATGGCGGGTCCGGTCGATTCAAATGTCCGATATCCATCTCTTCCTTTAGGTGGGGAACATAGGTGGGGAACAGCTCGCGCACCGCACGGACTGTTCCCCGCACGCCGGTCAGACCTGGGGGTGTGCCCGTTCGAGCTTGCTGTGCAGTTTGTTCAGCGCGCTCAGGTAAGCCTTGGCGGAGGCCACCAGGACGTCCGTATCGGCCCCGTTGCCGTTTACGATGCGACCGGCCTTCTGCAAGCGGACGGTCACTTCGCCCTGCGAATCCGTGCCGCTGGTGATGGCATTGACCGAGAACAATTGCAGCTCGGCACCGCTGCCCAGTATTTTCTCAATCGCCCGGAATACGGCATCCACGGGGCCGCTGCCATCCGATTCAGCGCGGGATTCCCTGCCTTCTTCGCCGATGACGACATGAGCATGGGGTGTTTCTCCCGTTTCGCTGTGCGCCACCAGCGACAGGAGCTTGTAGTGTTCATGCAGGGCGCTGGCATCGTCCGAGACAAGCGCATGCAGATCCTCATCGAAGATGTCATGCTTCTTGTCCGCCAGTTCCTTGAAGCGCATGAACGTCATATTGAGCATTTCTTCCGATTCCAGTTCGATCCCGAGTTCCGCCAGACGGGTGCGAAACGCGTTGCGTCCGGAATGCTTGCCAAGCAGCAGCTTGTTCGCGCCCCATCCCACGTCTTCGGCGCGCATGATTTCATAGGTTTCCCGATGCTTGAGCACCCCATCCTGATGGATGCCGGATTCGTGAGCGAACGCGTTGGCGCCGACGATGGCTTTGTTCGGCTGAACCGGAAAACCGGTGATTCCCGATACAAGCTTGCTCGTCGGGACGATGTGAACCGCCTCTACGCGCGTGTCGCAGTGGAAAAAATCCTGGCGCGTACGCACTGCCATGACGATTTCCTCCAGCGCGGCATTGCCGGCGCGCTCGCCCAGCCCGTTTACCGTGCACTCCACCTGGCGCGCTCCGTTGGCGACAGCCGCCAGGGAATTGGCAACCGCCAGTCCCAGGTCGTTGTGACAGTGCACCGAGAACACCACCTTGTCCGAATTGGGGACGCGCTCCCGCAGGGTCCGTATCAGCGCCCCGAACTGTTCCGGCATGGTATAGCCCACCGTGTCCGGGATGTTCACCGTGGATACACCCGCGTCGATCACCGCCTCCAGCACCCGGCAGAGAAATGCGATGTCGGAGCGCCCGGCATCTTCAGGCGAAAATTCCACATCGTCCGTGTATTCGCGTGCCCATTTCACCGCCTTGGCTGCCTGTTCCACGACCTGATCCGGAGACATGCGCAGTTTCTTCTCCATGTGGATCGGCGAGGTGGCAATGAAGGTATGTATACGGGAGGAATTTGCGCCCTGCAGGGCTTCTCCGGCCCGCCGGATGTCCGCTTCCATGGCGCGCGCCAGACCGCAGACGGTACTTTCCCTGATGGCATCGGCTACCGCTTTCACCGCCGCAAAATCGCCGTTGGAAGCAGCCGGAAAACCCGCCTCGATCACGTCCACGCGCATGCGCTCCAGCTGGCGGGCGATCCGTACTTTTTCCTCACGAGTCATGGATGCGCCGGGACTCTGCTCGCCATCGCGCAACGTAGTGTCAAAAATAATCAGATGATCTTTCAATTGCTTCTCCGTTTCCCAAAGAATACTCGAACCGTGACAGGGAATCCAGAAACAGATTCCACGAGATGACAGACTTGAGAGGGGGGATATTTTTTAGCGCGCGCGGCGCAGCAGCGGCCTGGCGAGAAGCAGCGGATGGTGCAGAAAGCGGGGCGGGAAGATTCCGTTTGCTCGTTTCATCCGGAAAATATAAAGGGTTTCTTCCATTCGTGCAATAGCCGCCCCGGCTGCTATAGTGAAATCAGCGAAATGGGAACGGGAATGGAACTGGAATGGAATGGGGAATGGAACGTTTTATCATGCGCCGGTTCGCTCCTGCCCTGATGGCGCTGGCGACGCTGACCCTGGGCGGCTGCGTTTCGCAAACGTCATGGCATGCGGAAAACGTCACCGGGCACTTGCCGGACCTGGAGTTTCTGCTGACTTCGGATAGCGGACGCCCTGTAACGGAAAAGACGTATATGCGGCAGGTTGTGCTGCTCTATTTCGGCTACACCCGTTGCCAGGCCGAGTGCCCGGTATCGATGGCGCGCCTCGCCGGAGCCGTGGAGCGCCTCGGGGAAGAAGCGAAGCACATACGGATCCTTTTCGTCACGCTCGATCCGGAACACGACTCGCCCGAGGCTTTGCGCCATTACATCGCACGATTCGATTCCGACCGGGCGGTGGGATTGACGGGCACGGCCGCGGATATTGCGAAGCTCGC
>CAZYYR010000144.1:0-6268 GCA_964651465.1 uncultured Nitrosospira sp. | reverse complement strand
AAAGCATGAACATCAGTCCGGCACAGATGCAGGCCCGGGTCATCGTCAACAGCCGCACCGGGTCGGTGGTCATGAATCAGGCCGCGACGGTCGATGCCTGCGCTGTCGCGCATGGCAACCTGTCGGTCGTCATCAGCACCGAGCCGGTCATCAGCCAGCCTGGCCCGTTTTCCAGCGGGCAGACGGTGCAGGCACAGCGGTCTACCGTCGAGATCAAACAGGAATCCGGCATGCTGACCATGGTTGAGGGCGCGTCGCTGGCCGATGTGGTGAAGGCGCTGAACGCAATCGGCGCAACCCCGCAGGATCTGCTGGCCATCCTGCAGGCCATGAAGTCGGCTGGCGCATTGCGGGCAGAGCTGGAGATCATCTGATGGCCGCGGCGGCCGATCTATCCACCCATTTTGCGCTGGACGTGCAGGCTGTCAACGGCCTGCGCGTCACCGCCAAAAAGACGGGCCAGGCAGGCCTGGAAGCCGCCGCCAGGCAGTTCGAAGCGCTTTTCCTCAACATGATGCTGAAAAGCATGCGCGACGCAACGCCGCAGGACAGCCTGATGGACAGCGAGCAGAGCCGTCTCTTCATGTCCATGTTCGACCAGCAGATCGCACAGAACATGGCGTCCCGCGGTGTCGGGATGGCCGACGTCATGATAAGGCAGTTGCGCCATGCGGTGCCCGCCGAGCCACCAGCTTCCTCTCCTGTGGAAGAGGCCATCCAGCAGGCCGCCCGGGGTGGTGGAAACGATTTATCCGCACCGGTAGCCGGACACGCAGGACAGTCGGCACCGGCTGCTCCGGCTGCCCCGGCTTTGCCACCGCAGCAGCCAGGCGCCTTCATGCAGCAACGGCAATCGTCCCCGGAACCCGCGCAGCCTGACAGCGTGACCAGAGTGACGGAATTGCCCAGGGCGGAAGGGGGAGCGGGAGAGCCATTGGGCACGGCGGGCCGGACGACCCATCAAGCCGGTACCCAGGCACAGGTAGCAGAATTCCAGGCCAGGCTGATGCCCTACGCGCAGCAGGCCAGCCAGGCAACCGGCATTCCCGCCGTGTTCATGCTGGGGCAGGCCGCGCTGGAAAGCGGATGGGGCAGGAGAGAGATCCGCGGAGCGGATGGGACCCAGAGCTTCAATCTCTTCGGCGTGAAGGCGGGAAGCAACTGGAAGGGCGCGGTGGTGGAAACGGTCACGACGGAATATGTGAATGGCACGGCACGCAAGAGTGTGGAGAAATTCCGCGCCTATTCCTCCTATGCGGAAGCGTTCCATGATTACGCGAACCTGCTGCGCAACAACCCGCGCTATGCCGATGTGGTGTCGCAGGCTGTGCAGGGCCTGGATGCGGATGGCTTCGCGCAGGGATTGCAGCGGGCCGGCTATGCGACCGACCCGAACTATGCGGAGAAACTGGGCCGCATCATCCGGACGACGCCGTGGTCATCCTGAGATATTCCGTCCTGTCGGCGGGAGCGCTTGCAAGGATGATTAAAGATTCACCGCCGGTGGCCGTTTATTCGGGGGATACCGGGAAGATATTTTGCAGCGGGTCATCTGTTTGCAACAGGGAGAAATCGGATCATCATGGGTAACGGCATTTTCGGAATCGGCCTCAGCGGCCTCAACGCCGCGCAGCAGGGGTTGCTCGTTTCCGGGCACAATGTGGCCAATGCGGCGACACCGGGCTATTCCCGGCAGCAGATCATTCAGACGAGCAGCGGTGCGCAAGCCACCGGCAACGGATACGTGGGGCAGGGGGTCCAGGTCGATACCGTAAGGCGCGTATACAATGAACTGCTGGTCACCCAGGTCATGCAGGCAAAAACCGAATCTGTCCAGCTCGACACCTACCTGTCGCAAATGAAGCAGATCGACAGTCTGCTGGCGGATCCGAGCGGACGTCTCGGCCTGGCGCCGGCATTGCAGGATTTTTTCGGGAGCGTGCAGGATGTCGCGACGGATCCTTCCGGTGTTGCATCCCGGCAATCCATGCTCTCCAATGCGGAAGTGCTGGCACGGCGTTTCCAGTCGTTGAACGAACGCCTGGACAGCATTCAGGGCGAGGTCAATTCCGGAATCGAGAACAGCATTTCACTCGTCAATACCCTGGCAAAAAAGATCGGCGAACTGAATGGAAGCATCAGCCTGGCCGAGAACATGGCGGGCCAGCCGGCAAACGATCTGAGGGACCAGCGCGACGAACTGGTGATGCAGCTCAACCAGGAAGTCCGCGCCAAAGTCGTCGAACAGAAGGATGGCAGCTACAACATTTACATTGGCACAGGCCAGACGCTGGTGGCAGGCGAAACCTCCTTTGCCCTCGCTGCGGTCCCATCCTCCACCGATTCGCGCCATCTCGACGTCGTCTACGTTTCAGAAGGCAACAAGGTGGCGCTCAAGGAATCGAGCCTGGATGGCGGCAGGCTTGGCGGCCTGCTGCAATTCCGCAGCAGCGAGCTCGACGCCGTACGCAACGGTCTGGGTCGCCTCGCAATCGGTCTTGCGAGCAGCTTCAACGACCAGCACCTGCTGGGGCAGGATATGCTGGGAAACCCGGGCAGCGCATTTTTCACAGTGCCGGACCCGTTGATCGCAGCGTCCGCCCGCAATGGCGGCAATGCCACGATCACGGGGTCGATTCAGGATTACAAGGCGCTGAGTGCGAGCGATTACCGCCTGCGTTATGATGGCGCGAATTACACCCTGACCCGCCTCAGCGACGGCAATGCGCAGACTTTTGCCACTTTCCCGCAAACCGTGGATGGTGTGCGGCTGGATCTGGCACTCGGCACAGCGGCGGCCACGGGGGATGAATTCCTCATCAGGCCGACCGTGAACGGCGCTGGCCAGATAGAGGTGGCAATCAAGGACACCAGTCTCATTGCCGCCGCCGCGCCGATCCGCACGGATGCGCCTCTGGCCAACACCGGCACGGGACGCATCAGTGCCGGTGCCGTCAATGCTCCGCCGCCGCCGGACCCCAATCTGGGGCAGCCGGTAACCATTACCTTTACCAGTGCCACGACGTTCGACGTGAGCGGGATCGGCACCGGCAGTCCTGCTGGCGTCACCTTCACGCCCGGCGGGGCCATCAGCTTCAACGGCTGGACGGTGCAGATCACCGGAGCGCCCCAGCCGGGAGACACCTTTACCATCGGACCCAACACCAACGGCGCGGCGGACAACCGCAACGCCCTGCTGCTGGGGATGCTGCAGAGCGGCAATACCCTGGCCGGTGGCACGACGACCTACCTGGGGGCGTATAACCAGGTCGTCAGCCTGGCGGGCAACAAAACCCGCGAACTGGAAGTCACCAGTGCCGCCCAGACGACGCTGTTACGCCAGGCACAGGCTCTGCAGCAGTCGGAATCGGGTGTGAACCTGGATGAGGAAGCGGCCAACCTGCTGCGCTACCAGCAGGCATACCAGGCGGCAAGCAAGGTGATCCAGACAGCCAACCAGATGTTCGAGGCATTGCTCGATATAGCGAGATAGCCTGTATGACGCCTGAGTTGGCGTAATAGAAGTGCCTGTTCGAAAATCGGACGAACCGGACGAACCGGACGAATCGGGCGAGATCGGACAGAGAAAGCGAGGAGAATTGCGATGCGCGTCAGCACCAGTACCAGTTATGAATTCGGCCTTGCCGCCCTCAACCGCCAGCAGGCTGCCCAGATCAGGACCCTGGAGCAGATAAGCAGCGGGCGGCGCATCCTGACGCCATCCGAAAATCCCGCAAACTATGTTCGCGCACTGGAAGTGTCCCAGGCCGAATCGGCCAACGCGCAGCATGCGTCGAACCGGCAGCATGCGCTGGCCAGCCTCGGCATGCTGGAAGCCACGTTCGGCGATGTGACCCATCTGCTGCAGAACGCGCAGCAGCTTGCCATCTATGCCGGAAACGGGACGCTCACCGATAGCGGACGCCAGGCTATCGCCAGCGAGTTGCGGGGCAATTTCGACGAAATGCTGAGCCTCGCCAACCGCGTCGATGGGAACGGCCAGTATCTTTTTTCCGGTTTTCAGAGTACGACCAGGCCGTTCGCGGACACCGGCAGCGGTGTCCAGTATTTCGGCGATGATGGCCAGCGCCTGGTCCAGGTGAGCAGTTCCCGGCAACTTGCAGCGGCCGAATCGGGACGGGAGGTATTCGAGCGCATTCCGGCAGCCGGGGGAGGGTACCAGAGCATGTTCACGACACTCTCCGACCTGATCACTTTGCTGGAAACACCCGTGACCGACGTGGCCGGCAAAACCGCCCTCGCCAGCGGCCTGGCCACGGCGCAGACCGATCTGTCCAGCGCGCTGGACAACGTGCTCAGGGTCCATGCCTCCGTCGGCACGCGCATGAACGAGATCGACACGCTCAACGATAGCGGGGAGGAGCTGAACATCCAGTATGCGCAGCAGCTTTCCGAACTGCGCGACGTGGACTATGCCAAGGCCATCAGCGAGCTCACCCAGCAGCAGGCTTATCTGGAAGCGACACAGAAAGCGTTCCTGAAAGTGCAGGGGCTCTCGCTTTTCGACTATATACGGTAACAGGTTTCTTCTTTTCGAATTTCCAGACCTGGATCGGCCCTGACAAGGGCTCGGCCCTGATATGACCCCATCGATGGAGAATTGAGGCAGACGATGATTCTTGACTCGGCTCAGCAGTTTTCTCTTGTCCCGCAGGTGAAGGAATTTTTCCTTGCACGCCAGCCGATTCTGGATCGAGACCAGAACCTCGTCGCGTATGAACTGCTGTTTCGCCGCGCAGTGCCCACGTCGTCGGGTGGCGGCAGCGACTCGCGCGGTGCCGCCACCATCATTGCCCACATATCCGAACTGGGCATGGAGCAGGTCATCGGCAATGCGCTGGGCTTTTTCAATGTCGATTCCGCGGTGCTGATGGGCGACCTGGTTGATTTCCTGCCGCGCGAGAAGGTTGTGCTCGAGTTTCCCCAGACGGGCAGGATAACGCCGGACGTCGTACGTCGCATATCCGAAATGGCGGATGCAGGGTACCGGTTCGCGCTGGATGACGTCATTACTTTTTCGGAATATATCCAGCCGCTGCTGCATCTGATAGAGATCGTCAAGATCGATACTTCCCTGATGGCGCGGGCAGACCTGGCTGTTCTTGTTGCCCGGTTCAGGGAGGCTGGCAAGCTGCTCCTGGCGGAAAAAGTGGAGACCATGGAACAATTCCGGATCTGCCTGGACCTGGGATTCGATTTTTTTCAGGGCTACTATTTCGCCAAACCCGCCATCCTGTCAGGGAAGAAACTGACGGCCGCGCAGATGTCGATCATGCAGCTGATGACCTTGCTGGCCAAAGATGCCGATAACGCGCAAATCGAGCAGGTCCTCAAAAAGGACGTTTCGCTCTGCCTGTCCCTGCTGAAGCTGGCGAACACCGCGGGGATGGGAGTGACCAAAAGCATCCATTCACTGAGCGATGCCCTGGTCGTGCTCGGCCGCCACCAGTTGCAGCGATGGCTGCAAATCCAGCTCTACATCGGCTCCAGCACACATGCCCGTTTCGCATCACCTCTTCTCATCGTGGCGACGACACGAGGCAAGCTGCTCGAACTCGTTGCCCGGAAACTCGAACCCGCCAACAAGGGTTTGGCGGATACCGCCTTTACCGTCGGCATCCTGTCCCTGCTGGATGCGCTGTTCGGCCAGCCCATGGAAAAAATCCTCAACCAGATGGTATTCGGCAAGGACGTCCGGGAAGCGCTGCTGTATCGGAACGGCGTGTACGGCGACCTGCTCAGGCTCGCCGAGCACATCGAAAAACCCAGTGAGGCAGGCGGACCTCTGCCAGCGCTGCTTGAGAAACTGGACCTGTCTCCAGAAGAACTGTACCCCCTCCAGCTTGAAGCATTCGAATGGAGCAACGGCCTCGCGCCTCTCGGGCCTGAAGCGTAGCCGGCCGTCCGGTTGCACGCTTTCGCTCGGGCGGAGCGCGGATGTGCCAAGGGAAACACTGAATAAATCTTCGCGGGCGTGATTACTGGATAACCGGGGATCGTTGCGGCGGACTGCTGCAGCGCGGATATGTTGGCCGAACATAGATTATTGCTCCAATCATGTTTTGTGCCGAAGTTCTGTACCTGGATATAAAAACCTGATTGATTACTCCAGGGAAGAACGGGCCGTTGGTCCGGTCCGGGTTGGAGATGCCTTCATAGCTGTCACGTCCATGTATAATCAGTATCCATAAATGCCGGGATCGCCAGCGGCGATTGGGGGGCGGAGAAATATGCTTCCGGTTGCTGT
>CAZYYR010000143.1:0-6358 GCA_964651465.1 uncultured Nitrosospira sp. | reverse complement strand
GTTATGACGGAGGCTCGCACAGCCCCAGACGGGGAGGCGTTAACCAACACTAAAGGGGGGGTATTTATTGCGGAAGATCGATAATCCCTCGCTGGATACCGATAGTCACTGCGTGAGTCCGATTATGAGCACCCAGCTTGTCCATAATATTTCGAAGATGCCCTTTCACCGTGTCCTCACCTATTGCCAGTGCAACGGCCGTCTCCTTATTCGACAAGCCGTCGGCGACATGTTGCAGCACCTGAACCTCTCTATCGGTGAGACCATCCTGATCCAGGTGAGCCGCTAGTTCCGCCGCGATCTCCGGGGGAAAGCGGCGTTTGCCGGCGGCCAGGGCACGTATGGTTTCAATGAGTTCATGGCGCAACGTACTTTTTAACAGATAGCCTCGCGCCCCCGCCTTGATGGCTTGTAACGCTCTTACATCCCCTCGGTAGGTAGTGAGCACAGCAATACGAGCTTGCGGGAATTCGGACATGATGGAACTGATTGCACCAATTCCGTTTAGCTCAGGCATCTGTACATCCATAAGCGTGACGTCTGGTTGCGTTGTTCGGTATAACCGGATTGCCTCCAGCCCGTTAGAGGCTTCCCCTACCACGGTGATATCGTCATACCCTCCCACTACAGCCTCAATACCCTCCCGTATCAGCGGATGGTCATCCACTATCAATACGGTGATGGGCCTCTTGTGATCTATCATGGGTTTACACCGCCCTGCTTGAGCGGTTCTGTTTACCGTCAACTGAGTTTTCATAGGCAACGGAGCTAGGCAATGAGAGTGTAATGCGCGTACCTCTCTGGGGGTTACTAACCATCGCCAGGGTTGCATCAATTCTACTGGCCCGTTCATACATGCCTCTCAGCCCGCCGTGTTCAGGTCGCCCGTGCATTCGCTGATAAAGCGGATCAATGCCGATCCCATCATCGACAACAAGCATCTCGAACCTGCCCGGCGCGTATGTGAAGGTAACGGTAATCCGAGTAGCCTGCGCATGGCGAAGCGAATTGGAAACCGCTTCTCTGCCCACCTGGTAAAAAGCATCACGAACTTCGTTCCGCAGCGCCAGCGGTTCACCCACATTGCTAACGTGGTAGGTTGCAGAAATAGGAACGCCGGCCTCCAGCTTTAAAGCTTGAAACGCAACGGCTAAATCTTCAGTTGGTGCAATCTCGCCACGCAAACCTGTGATTCGGTCGCGGCCCTCGGCAATTACCTGCTCGGCCCGGTCTAGCGCCCGTTCCATTGAATGGCGAGCACGGGATTCCTCGGGCAGACTGTCAGCGACCGCTTGGAAGCTGAGCATCATTCCCTGAACGCTTTGCAGCAAAGTGTCATGCAGCTCGCGCGCGATGCGCTCGCGCTCCTGAAAGCGCTCTTCAAGGCGGGTCCTCAGGACTGCCTTTTCCCGTCGCGTATAAACGCGGGACATCCAGAACACAAGCGCCAGCAGCGCTACTGAAAAGATCAGCAGGAATCTTGGGCGCAGATAGAAAACCTGGGGAATGCTTACAATTAAAGCCGCGTCAGGGATATTGAAATGCCCATTCTCGCCAAGCGCACGGACCTGGAATTCGTAATCACCCGGGCGCAGGCGTAAAAAAGCCGCTTGCCTGGAGCGCCCAGCGTCGACCCATCCCGAACCATGGCCATTAAGCCGGTATTGAAAGCGCATGGTCTCTGGTGCGGCTAGATTCAGTGCTGAATAGGTAATAATCAGCTTTTCCGGCGCAGCTGATAACCGAACAGGCGCGGCAGAGATATCAAAATCGATGCCATCGGCTGTCAGCGCCTTGATCGTGACGGCGGGTGGTCGTGCCATACCCCTTGGTTGATATGGATCAACACGGACGACCCCGTTTCCGGTAGCGAACCATAGCAAGCCTTCTCCCGTGTGGACCGCAGTGGGCAACGGCAATACTTTGAATGGATCCATGGGTAGCCGGCCAATGTGATCATGCGAGCTGTACAAGAGTGTGTCACCACCGGCTATTACCCGCTCGATCTCTGCTGCAGGCAGTTTGAAGATGCCACCGCGACTGTGTACCCAGATATCCATCCCGGCTTCGCCTATGTTTTTCTCAACCGGAACGGCGACCAGCCCGTAGATATTCCGGAATGGTCCGGCAGCCGGCAGATCTAAGCGATGAAAGCGTCCATCCTTGAGATACGCCAAGCCCTGCTGGCCACCTACCCAGGTGCGCCCGGGCAAATGCAGCATCGCAGTGACATGGCCGATGTTCAGACCTTCCTGCTCGCTCCAGCGTGCGATCTTCTGCCCATCAAAGGACACCAGAAGATTGTCCCGGTAGCCGAACCACAGCTTGCCCGCCAAGTCTCGGGAAGCGCTGACAGGCATCACCTGCCGTTCGGAATCACTGACCGGCTCAATGCGGCGCCATTGCTGATCAGCCCATACGAAAAGCCCTGCTCGGTTGACTGAGACCCATATATCGCCATTCTTTCCTACCGTCATCGCCCTTATGGCAGCCTCGCGGACGGATTCGACAGGTAATGTTGTGATGCGCACCGGTCCATCGCCCGAAAGCGAGTAAACCCCCCGATACCCGCCAATCAACAAGCCGTGTTGCTGACTATTTACCAATGTGGTGATTGGCATGTCCAACTCAAAGGCGGAATGGCTGTCGCCCCGGAAACTCATTAGCTGGCCATTGTCGGTGCCGATCCATAATGAACCATCACCGCTTACTGCCAATGCATGACTGCCTGCACCGCCAGGCAAAGCGCGGTGAGACATTGCTTTACGCTTGAGTCGATCCAGGCCCGCATCCGTACCCACCCATAGGGTGCCATCACGGTCAATGAGCAGGGCCAATACATTATCGGAGCTGAGTCCGTCGCGAACGGTGTATGAGCTGATTACATCCTGATCCTCGGCAGACTTGGGCCGCTCTCCGGCAGCCAAGTGATGCACACCGGATCCTAGCGTGCCCAGCCAAGCGTCTCCCTGCTCGTCCAGAACGATACTAACCGTGCGTGAGGTCGGTATCTCTTCAAATTCAATGTCGGCATAACCTGTTTTTTTCAGACGCAGTAGATGGTCTCTGGAACGATCAGTTATCCATATGTCGCCTGCAGGGGAAGATACTATTTTGCTGATCGATTGACTCTTAATGCCGATCTCTATGAATGCAGATGCCCCTGGGGAGAGCGTATATAATGCCTCTTCGCTCGCCGCCCAGACATAGCCATCTGCATCTACGTGCACCGCTCGGGCATGGCGGTCGGGAAAGCCCGCCTCCTTGCCAACCAGGTGCCAACCCGTGCCGTCATGCCGGGCGAGCCCATCATCCGCCGCTACCCAAACTTGTCCTTGCTGGTCCTCCGCCATGCCGTACACCACCCCGCCCGGAAGGCCTGGATCAACCGGTTGAATCATGCCGTTTGCGCTGATCAAACGGGCCCCACCGGCACGAAAACCCACCCACAGACCTTCGGTGGTGCTGAGAAGCGCCGAGACCACGCCCAGCGGCTCACCGTCAGCAGGCACGAATTTCTCGAACTCAAAACCATCGAAGCGATACAAGGAATCATGGGTACCCAGCCAAAGATACCCATCAGCAGTTTGCGCGAGCGCGCCCACTGCACTCGGCCCCTCGTCACTGGCAGTCCAGCGCCGATGGCCCATTTCGTCTGAGATGCGCGCCGCCACACTTGAGCACGCAAGGCAACCATGCACGAAGCTCAGCAGCAAAACCACGCATGTTCGCAAGGAATGCACCTACAGCATGCGCCCGCGCGCGTCCTTGTGTTGAATACTACAGCCGGTGGGCGGCATCAAAACCAGCCCAACTGTTGCTGAAGCCACTCAATGATTCGGTCCGCGACATGCTCCCAACCCGGCTGGGCTATAAGCAGGTGCCCGTAGCCGGGAAACGAAATGTAATCTGTCGGTGCCAACGACCGTCTCTGATAGAAATAATTAGCCAAAACTACAGAACTGGCAACCATACGATCGTCACTACCGGAAATCAGTAATAAGGGCCCGCGTTCGTGTTTAAAGAGCAATCTGCTGCCCACGCCTAATGCTACCGTTGCCATCAGTTTTTGCGGGACTCTACTAACAAACTGTTCATATAGCGGGCCGGTTGTCCGCCAGGATAACGGATGCCCCAGGCGGCGGGAGAATTGCGCAGGCGTCATGCGCAGAAAGCGCATGCCCTCCAGCCGTTCAGCTCTTGCCGTAAGTATCTGCAGCAGCGAAAGAATACCAGGGAAGACGCGCTGAGGTGGACGCGGAGCTATCGCGATGCCAGCCACACCCAGACCACGGTCCAGCAGCAGCTGAACAACCAGTCCGCCCATTGCATGGCCAATCAGAACAGGCGGCGCTGGGAAGGCTGCAATCTGTTCCGCGTAGAAGTCTACCAGACATCTAAGGGGCGATGATCTGGCATCTTTGCCATGCAGAGTTCGGTACCAACCCTGCTCGCCTGGGACTGGCAGCGACAGGACACTGCAAGCGTAGCCGCAGGCCTTGAAGTGGCGCTCGAACTTGTCCCATACCGCCGGGACCAGCCAGTCTCCCTGAATAAAACAGACTTGGTAACCCACGGCCGGTAATCAGCAACGCGCTATATGCATGAGATGGTGCTTTACTACAAGCTTCACGCCCGGCTGGCCAAGAAGAACATCGGCATGGCCCCGGCCACTTGCACCAAAGCGACCGCAATCGGATTTGTTGAAAGACTCGTCACCAACCACCCTGCACCCACTCGTGCATCCCGGTACCAATATCTGATGCGATGCTCGCGATCCATAGCCAGCGAAAGGTGGAATGGCATAGGGCTCCAGGCAGATGCAACTGGGACCGATGTCACGTTATCAGAACGCAAAGCAGGAACATCCAAAAGCGCCCCAGAAACCCTGATAATCGCTAACCGGTACTGATGACGTCCTTACCCAGTCATGCTGATGCGCGTGAACTGAACAAGGCCCCGAGCAATGGTGAACACTTACGTGCAGCGGAGCGCTGGGTTTCCAGTGCCCGGGCACACGCGCCACTGGAGACCAATCCGGCATGACCGGTATCTCACCGGGAGACAGGGGCCCAAACTCTTTGGCGGCATACACGACTTTGCCACCGACCACGGTCAACACCGATTCCATCCACTTGATCTTTTCTTCCTCGACGCTGAAAAAATCTGCGTTGAGCGCGATCAGGTCCGCCAACTGGCCGACCTTCAACTGACCTTTCTTACCCTGCTCTGAGGAAAACCAGGCGCTGCCATGGGTAAAGAGTTCAAGCGCTACCGCGCGGGACAAGCCTTCGGGATAAAGCTCCAGACCTCCCACGGTCTTGCCGCTGACCAACCAATAAAGCGAGGTCCAGGGGTTGTAGCTGGATACCCGCGTTGCGTCAGTGCCCGCACCCACTGGTACGCCCTCGGCGAGCATCCGCTGAATCGGCGGCGTCTGCTCCGCCGCCTTGCTGCCGTAGCGGTCAACAAAGTACTCGCCCTGAAATGCCATGCGATCCTGAATCGCGATGCCCCCGCCCAACGCGCGCACGCGCTCGATGTTCCGCGGCGATATTGTTTCTGCGTGGTCGAAAAACCACGGCAAACCGTTGAAGGGAATATCCTGGTTTACCCGTTCGAACACATCCAGCATGCGCGAAATGGATTCGTCGTAGGTCGCATGCAGGCGGAACGGCCATCGATGTTCCGCCAGGTGACGAACCACCGGCTCAAGGTCCTCCTCCATTTGCGGCGCGAGGTCAGGGCGAGGCTCAAGAAAGTCTTCGAAATCCGCCGCCGAGAACACCAGCATTTCGCCTGCACCGTTGTGGCGGAAGAAATCGTCGCCATCCCCGGGCTTGACTTGCCTGGTCCAGCTTTGAAAGTCGGCCAGCTCCTCCTTGGGCTTCTGCGTAAACAGGTTGTAGGCAATGCGCACGGTAAGCTGATCATTCTTCGCGAGCTCGCGCACCACCTGGTAATCATTCGGATAGTTCTGGAACCCGCCGCCCGCATCGATGGCACTTGTCACACCCAACCGATTCAGTTCCCGCATAAACTGGCGCGTGGAGTTGATTTGATATTCGATAGGCAGCGTGGGACCTTTTGCGAGTGTTGAGTAGAGAATCATCGCATTAGGCCGCGCGACCAGCATCCCGGTCGGCTCGCCATTGGCATCGCGCTGAATTTCGCCACCCGGAGGATTGGGCGTGTTGCGCGTATACCCGACCACCCGTAACGCGGCGCGGTTCAATAAAGCCCTGTCATACAGATGCAGAACAAATACCGGCGTATCCGGTGCAGCCTGATTAAGTTCATCGAGCGTCGGCATCCTCCGTTCGGCAAACTGGAATTCATTCCACCCGCCTACCACCCG
>CAZYYR010000142.1:0-6480 GCA_964651465.1 uncultured Nitrosospira sp. | reverse complement strand
GACCGGATCGCGGACAATAACGTGGCACTCGATAAGAGCTTCAACCCTCAGCTGATCGAAACCCGCTGGTACTCGCAATGGGAGACAGCAGGGTATTTCAGGGCCATGCCCGATGAAAGAGCGGCTGGCATTCCCCCTTTCTGCATCATGCTGCCCCCACCCAATGTAACCGGCACGCTGCATATGGGCCATGCCTTCCAGCACACGCTGATGGATGCGCTGACGCGGTACCACCGCATGCGCGGTGACAATACGCTGTGGCAGCCCGGCACGGACCATGCCGGCATCGCCACCCAGATCGTGGTGGAGCGCCAGTTGGACCAGCAGAACATCGACCGCCGCAATCTGGGGCGCGAGGCATTCGTCAAGCGGGTATGGGAATGGAAGGACGAGTCCGGCTCCACCATCAGCCGCCAGATGAGGCGGCTCGGCGCCTCCTGCGACTGGTCGCGCGAACGCTTCACCATGGATGCGGGGCTGTCCCGGGCGGTTACCGAGGTTTTCGTGCGGCTCTATCGCGAGGGTCTCATCTATCGCGGCAAACGGCTGGTGAACTGGGACCCGGTGCTTCAAACCGCGGTTTCCGACCTCGAGGTCGTCTCGGCAGAGGAAGAAGGTTCACTCTGGCACATCCTTTATCCTCTCGAATCGGAGGGGGAGGCTGGTGAGGTTGAAGCCCGACCGGAAGGATTGATCGTTGCGACCACCCGGCCCGAAACCATGCTGGGAGACATGGCGGTTGCCGTCCATCCCGATGATCCGCGCTACCGCCACCTGGTCGGCCGGCGCGTGCGACTGCCCCTGTGCGAGCGCAGCATTCCCGTGATCGGCGATCCGCACGTCGATCCGGAATTCGGCACCGGTTGCCTGAAGATTACGCCGGCCCACGATTTCGACGACTACCAGATCGGACAGCGGCATGGGCTCGTTCCGCTCAATATTTTCACGCTCGACGGCAGGATCAACGATCTTGCGCCCGCCGAGTATCAGGGGCTGGATCGGTTCGAGGCGCGCAGGCGCATCGTCTCCGACCTGGAAGAGCGAGGGCTTCTGGTGGAAACCAGGCCGCACAAGCTGATGGTGCCGCGCGGCGACCGCTCGCAAGCCGTGATCGAGCCCCTGCTCACCGATCAGTGGTATGTGGCGATGGAAGCGCTGGCACGCCGGGGACTGGAAGCAGTGGAAAGCGGACAGGTGAAATTCATCCCGGCAAACTGGACGCACGTGTACAACCAGTGGCTTGAAAACATCCAGGACTGGTGTATTTCACGTCAACTATGGTGGGGACACCGCATTCCCGCATGGTATGACGAGGACAGCAATATTTATGTCGCGCACAGCCAGGAGGAAGCGCAACACCTCGCGGGCGGACGCTCGCTTGTCCAGGACGAGGACGTCCTCGATACCTGGTTTTCATCTGCGTTATGGCCATTTTCCACCTTGGGCTGGCCCGAGCAAACGCCAGAGCTCGACACTTTCCTGCCTACATCGGTACTGATCACCGGTTTCGACATTATTTTCTTCTGGGTCGCCCGCATGGTCATGATGTCTCTCCGTTTCACCGGAAGGGTGCCATTCCGCGAGGTGTATGTGACGGGGCTGATCCGCGATGCGGAAGGCCACAAGATGAGCAAGTCCAAGGGCAATGTGCTAGATCCGCTCGATCTCATCGATGGTATCACCCTGCCGGAACTGATTTCCAAACGCACCAGCGGGCTGATGAATCCGAAGCAGGCGGAGTCCATCGAGAAAACGACCCGCAGGCAATTCCCCGAGGGCATTCCGGCATTCGGTGCCGATGCGCTGCGCTTCACCTTCGCCAGTCTTGCATCGCATGGCCGCGACATCAAGTTCGATATGCAGCGCTGCGAAGGTTACCGTAACTTCTGCAACAAGCTGTGGAACGCCACGCGCTATGTCCTGATGAATTGCGAGGGAAAGGATACGGGAACGTCGGAGTCGATGGCCCTGGAATACTCCGATGCGGATCGGTGGATCATCGGCCGTTTGCAACGGGCGGAAGCCGCCGTCGTACAGGCATATGACGATTACCGCTTCGATATGGCCGCGCGAGAAATCTATGAGTTCGTATGGGATGAGTATTGCGACTGGTACCTGGAATTCGCCAAGGTGCAGCTCAACGGTGGCAGCGACGCAGCGCAACGGACGACCCGGCGCACCCTGGCGCGCGTGCTCGAGGCGACCCTTCGGCTCGCGCATCCCATCATCCCTTTCATTACCGAGGAACTCTGGCAGCACCTCGCCCCGCTCGCTGGCAGGGGGGGCGCCAGCATCATGCTGCAGCCGTATCCTCGCGCCGACCCATCCAGAATCGATGAAGAGGCAAACCATCGCATCGCGTTGCTCAAGGAAATCATCAATGCCTGCCGCACACTGCGCGGGGAAATGAACCTGTCGCCGGCCGCGAGGATTCCGTTGCTGGCCATGGGAGATGAACAGACGCTGGCGGGCTTTTCCCCCTATCTCATGGCGCTGGCGAAACTGTCCGGTGTGGAAATCCTGCTCGACAGCCTGCCCCAGGCTGAAGCACCGGTTGCGATCGTCGGGGAGTTCCGGCTGATGCTGAAGATCGAGGTGGACGCCGCTGCCGAGCGCGAACGCCTGACCCGTGAACTGGCCCGCATCGAAGCGGAAATCGCCAGGGCCGAGGCCAAGCTCGCCAATGACAACTTCATCCAGCGCGCTCCCGGCAAGGTCGTGGAGCAGGAGAAGGACCGACTGGCCGCTTTCGGTGCAACCTGCATCAAACTGAAAGAGCAGTTGCAGAAACTTGGCTGAGAGATGAAAGTACAAAAACTTCAGGAATGAGAACTCGTTGCGCTATAATCGTCACCTTTATCCGGAGCAGGCCGGTTTCTCGCAGCATGCTCCGCAGGCATTGCCGATAAAGGGGGAAGCAATCATCATCGTCTTGCTGGGCGGTCCGGGCGCGGGAAAAGGTACGCAGGCCGGTTATATCAAGGAATATCTCGGCATTCCGCAAATCTCGACCGGAGACATGCTGCGCGCAGCAGTGAAGGAAGGGTCCGAGCTGGGTGTCATGGCCAAGAAAATCATGGACGAAGGCGGACTCGTCCCTGACGACATCATCATCAGCCTGGTGAAAACGCGCATCGCGCAGCCGGACTGCAGCAAGGGTTTCCTGTTCGACGGTTTTCCGCGCACCATCCCCCAGGCCGATGCCATGAGGGAAGCCGGAGTGCCCCTCCAGTTCATCATCGAGATCGATGTGTCTGACGAAGAAATCATCAGGCGTCTGTCGGGCCGGCGCATGCACCCGGCCTCGGGGCGCACCTATCACGTGGCGTTCAATCCCCCCCGGACGGACGGGAAGGATGATGCAACGGGCGAGCCGCTGATACAGCGTGATGACGACAAAGAGGAAACGATAAGAAAACGACTCGAAATCTATCACGCCCAGACCAAACCATTGGTAGAATATTACGCCAGATGGTCAGCCCAAGGCGGAAAGGGTGCGCCCAAGTACGTAAAAATAGATGGGGCCGGATCGGTGGAAGCCGTCCGTGATGCCATTTTCGCGTCACTGAAATAACTTCAGTCAAACTCCTGGCGGGTCAAGTACTGGTATCACCGCCGTTTTCATTCGCGAAGGGCAATACCGCAGCGGCCGGGTTGCAACCCGCTGCCGCATGCATTCATGGCGCCGGCAACACGATGGCGCCATGGGAAATGGCGCGCCGTCGAGTACCGTAAATTCGACAGAATTTGGTTAATCAGGGGAAAAAAATGGCAGCAAAAAATGCTTTCTATGCTCAATCCGGCGGGGTGACCGCCGTCATCAATGCCTCTGCCGCGGGTGTGATCGAAACCGCCCGCAAGCAAGGCGGAAAGATAGGCAGGATCTACGCCGGCCGTAACGGTATCATCGGTGCGCTGACCGAGGATCTGATCGATACGGGGCAGGATTCCGGCGAAGCGATCAGCGCGCTGTGCCACACGCCTTCCGGCGCATTCGGCTCCTGCCGTTACAAGCTGAAAAGCCTGGAGCAGAACCGGCGGGAATACGAGCGCCTGATCGAGGTGTTCAAGGCGCACGACATCGGCTATTTTTTCTATAACGGTGGCGGCGATTCCGCGGATACCTGTCTCAAGGTATCGCAACTGGCAGATACGCTGGGCTATCCCATCCAGGCCATTCATGTGCCTAAAACGGTCGATAACGATCTTCCCATCACGGACTGCTGCCCCGGCTTTGGCTCAGTTGCGAAATATATCGCCGTGTCCACGCTGGAAGCCAGCTTTGACGTGGCCAGCATGTCGGCAACCTCGACCAAGGTATTCGTCCTGGAAGTCATGGGACGCCACGCAGGGTGGATCGCAGCGGCGGGCGGTCTGGCATCGAGCCCGGATCGGGAGATTCCCATCGTCATTCTCTTCCCGGAAGTAAGCTTCGACAAGGAGAAATTTCTCGCCAAGGTGGACGGGCATGTCAGGAAATTCGGCTATTGCTCGGTCGTCGTTTCCGAGGGCGTAAAGGGAGAAGATGGAAAATTCCTGTCTGACCAGGGCATACGGGATGCGTTCGGCCATGCCCAACTGGGCGGAGTCGCTCCCGTAGTGGCGAATATCGTTCGAGAGGGGCTGGGGCTGAAATACCACTGGGGGGTCGCAGACTACCTGCAGCGCGCGGCGCGGCACATCGCCTCCGCAACCGATGTCGAGCAGGCGTACGCAATGGGCCGGGCGGCTGTGGAATTCGCCGTGGAGGGACACAACTCCGTGATGCCTACCATCGAACGTGTTTCCGACACACCCTACAAGTGGAGTGTCGGCATGGCGAAGCTTTCCGACGTTGCCAACGTCGAGAAAATGATGCCGGAGGATTTCATTACAGAGGATGGTTTCGGCATTACCGAAAAATGCAGAACCTATCTCGCGCCCCTCATCGAGGGTGAAGATTATCCTCCCTACAGGGACGGTCTTCCGGATTACGTGCGGCTGAAAAACGTGGCAGTCGAAAAGAAACTGGACGACTTCAAGATCTGAGTTTATTCAAGGTTTCTCCCTCGGCGTAATAAGGCGGCATAAATTGTATTGTTTACTTGCAACGGGCTACACCAATAGATACTTACTGGAGATTTAAATGGGTACTGCTTTAATCATCGCAATCGGTTGTGCGATGGCTGCGCTCGTGTACGGCGCGGTTTCAATCAAATGGATCGTAGCATTGCCGACAGGCAACGAACGCATGCGCGATATCGCTACGGCGATCCAGCAGGGCGCCTCGGCCTATCTCAATCGGCAATACACCACCATCAGCATCGTCGGTGTCATTCTGCTGATCGCGATCTTCCTGGCCCTGGGCTGGCAGACCGCTGTCGGTTTTGCGCTGGGCGCTTTCCTTTCGGGCCTGACGGGCTACATCGGCATGAACGTGTCGGTCCGCGCCAATGTACGCACGGCGGAAGCCGCTAGACAGGGCCTCAATGCCGCGCTGGACGTCGCTTTCAAGGGCGGCGCAATCACCGGCATGCTGGTGGTGGGCCTGGGATTGCTCGGCGTGGCAGGGTACTACGGCGTCCTGGTCGGGATGGGCTCGAGCGAGGCCCAGGCGACACATGCCCTGGTCGGAGTGGCCTTCGGCAGTTCGCTGATCTCCATTTTCGCCCGTCTCGGGGGCGGCATTTTCACCAAGGGTGCCGATGTGGGCGCCGACCTGGTAGGCAAGGTCGAGGCCGGGATCCCCGAGGATGATCCACGCAATCCTGCCGTTATCGCAGATAACGTCGGTGACAACGTGGGGGATTGCGCAGGAATGGCCGCTGACCTGTTCGAAACCTATGCTGTCACCATCATTGCCACCATGCTGCTGGGCGGACTGCTCATCACCGACGCCGACACTGCTTCGAACGCGGTGCTCTATCCGCTGGTGCTCGGCGGGGTTTCCATCATCGCTTCCATCATCGGCTGCTACTTCGTCAAGGCGCGCGAAGGCGGCAAGATCATGAACGCACTGTACCGCGGGCTCGCGGTCGCAGGCGGCCTCGCCGCGGTGGCCTACTACCCCATTACAGTCATGATGCTCGGCGACGGCGTAACGATCGAGGGCAAGCTGATCACATCGACCAACCTTTATCTGTCGGTTCTGGTCGGCCTGGCGCTGACTGCGGCGATGGTGTGGATCACCGAATACTATACTTCCACCGAATACAAGCCGGTGCAGCATATTGCGGAAGCATCCAGCACCGGCCACGGCACGAATGTCATCGCGGGTCTCGGCGTTTCCATGAAATCCACCGCTGCCCCGGTGATCGTCGTTTGCCTCTCCATCTGGGGTACGTTTGAACTTGCGGGATTGTACGGCATTGCCATTGCCGCCACGTCCATGCTTTCCATGGCAGGCATTATCGTAGCGCTCGATGCCTACGGCCCGATTACGGACAATGCTGGCGGTATCGCGGAAATGGCGGGCCTTCCGTCGGAAGTGCGCGACATCAC
>CAZYYR010000141.1:1955-6495 GCA_964651465.1 uncultured Nitrosospira sp. | reverse complement strand
CCGCCGCAATGGTGAGAGGCAGCAGGTAGAGCGAAATGAACGGGTTCGTCGACCCGCCGCTGAAATACAGCAATGTGCTCAACGCAAAAACATCGATCAGCAACTGGGCGAAGAACTCAACGCTCGATACCGGCCAGTTGCGACGCAGACGCAGCCACGTCGCCAGATTCAGCAAGGCCAGCATGGCTGTCACGGCCAGCATTTCCATCCATGGCAGCTTCATTTCCAGCACGTGATACGCCAGCGCGAAGGTCAGGCATTGCGCAGCGATCACAATGATTCTGAGCAGGAACAGCCGGTGGAGGTTCTTGCTCAGAGGCGACTGGCTGAGATCACTGAACATTTCCGGCGCTGATTTCGATTATCACGGAACCTTTGATGCAAGCCCTACGCGGAAGCGGCATCTTCGTATATCATCCCTGAACATTAGCGTATATTGCCAGGCATGGCCATGCGTCATATTGCCGCAGACGGGGCGGGCAGGATACACGCGTCATTGTATTGAAAGAGAAAAAGAGCGGATGTTTACCGGAATAGTGGAAGCCATCGGGAAAATTGAACACATTGACGCTTTGGGCGACGGCATGAGCCTGCGCATTGCGACAGGTGAGCTTGACCTTGGCGATGTGGAAGCCGGGGACAGTATTGCCGTAAACGGCGTCTGCCTTACAGTCACCTCGAAGGAGGATACCGCATTCTCGGTGGATGTGTCCCGCGAAACGCTGAACTGTACTACGGGACTGGCCGTCCAGGGCGGCAGGGTCAATCTCGAAAGGGCTTTGCGCCTGTCCGACAGGCTGGGCGGTCATCTGGTAAGCGGACACGTGGACGGCATCGGCGAAGTCGCGAGAATCGAGCCGGCCGGGGAAAGCCGCACCCTGGTGACGGCGGCACCGCGCGCATTGCTGAAGTACATCGCCAGAAAAGGTTCGATCGCGGTGAATGGCGTCAGCCTGACGGTCAATCGCGTGGAGGAAGCCGAATTCGAGGTCAATCTCATCCCCCATACGCTCGCCGTCACCACCCTGCAAGACGTGGAAGCGGGGACCAGAGTGAACCTGGAAGTCGACATGATGGCGCGCTATGTGGAACGGTTGATGTCCAGTACATGAGAAGGGCTGAAGCGTGACATGATTATCAGTTCCATTCAGGAAATCATCGCTGAAATCAAGGCAGGCAGGATGGTGATCCTCGTCGATGAAGAAAATCGGGAGAACGAGGGGGATCTGATCCTGGCTGCCGATTTCGTCACGCCGGCCGCGATCAATTTCATGGCGACACATGGCCGCGGCCTGATTTGTCTGACGCTGACCGAAGAGCGATGCCGGCAACTGAATCTGCCGCTGATGGTGGCGGCCAACCGCTCGCCCCTGGGCACCAATTTCACCGTCTCAATCGAGGCGGCCACGGGCGTCACCACCGGGATCTCGGCGGCGGATCGGGCGCGCACCGTACAGGTTGCAGTCAGCCCGGATGCGAAGGCCGACGATATCGTTCAGCCTGGACACATCTTTCCGCTGATGGCGCAAAAAGGCGGTGTGCTCGCGCGTGCGGGCCACACCGAGGCCGGGTGCGATCTGGCACATCTTGCCGGCTGCACGTCCGCCGCCGTCATCTGCGAAATTCTCAACGAGGACGGCAGCATGGCGCGTCTGCCGGATCTGGTCGAGTTTGCCGCACGGCATCGGCTGAAGATAGGTGCCATCGCCGATCTCATCCACTACCGCAGCCAGACGGAAAGCCTGGTCAAGCGCGTGGCCGAACGTACCGTCGAGACCATCCATGGCCCGTTCCGTCTCGTCGCCTATCTCGACAAGACAGCCAACGCAACCCACCTTGCATTGGTGAAGGGGACCATCGATCCCGACTCTGAAACCCTGGTGCGCGTACATGAGCCGCTTTCGGTAATGGATCTGCTCGATGTCGACGACGACACGCATTCATGGAGCATCAACGATGCACTTCGCATTATCTCGGAAGCGAACAGCGGCATTGTCGTGCTGCTCCATGGACGGGAGAATGCGGTGGAGCTGATGGAGCGGATCATGCCGGTCAAGCCCAAGAACCGTGTCATTGCCAGAACCGACCTGCGCAACTACGGTATCGGCGCGCAGATACTCAAGGACCTCAATGCGGGCAGAATGCGGTTGCTGGCTATCCCCCGTAAAATGCCCAGTATGACCGGTTTTGGCCTTGAAGTGACTGGATACCTGGAGCCACAGGCAAAAAAGGCAAAAGCAGGCCGGAGCGACCGGTCTGTAAAATAGGCGGCTGGATAGAGACAGGCTTTTTTCCGCCGCCGTTGAATGCACACAGGAGTGAATATGGCACGGTACGACAACGTTCTTGAACTTGAACCCGACCTCGACGGGGAGGACCTGCATATTGGCATCGTTATGAGCCGTTTCAACATCGATATCGCTGAAGGCCTGCTTGGTTCCTGCGTGGAAGAGCTGGTTAAACGGGGCGTGGAAGAACCGAACATCGTGCTGGTGACCGTGCCGGGCGCCCTGGAAATTCCTTTGGCGCTGCAGAAAATGGCGCTGACCGACCAGTTCGACGCGCTGATCGCCCTGGGTGCGGTCATACGAGGGGAAACCTATCATTTCGAAGTCGTTTCGGATCAATCGACCAGTGGCGTGGCCGCGGTGCAGCTCGATACCGGCGTGCCCATTGCCAACGCCATCCTCACCACGGACGATGACGACCAGGCCTTGGCACGCATGAGCAACAAGGGTGCGGAAGCGGCGCAGGTCGCGATAGAGATGGCGAATCTGCAGCACTCGCTCGATGAAATTTCTCCGTAACGCGCCGAATGGCACAAACGAAAACACCTGCCGGACGTGTATCCCCCGCGCGCAAGACACGCCGCCGCCAGGCCCGCGAACTGGCTGTACAAGGACTTTACCAGTGGTGTCTCGCGGGGGGGTCCGTTGAAACCATTGAAGCCCAGCTTCATGAAACCCCGGAATTTTCCAGGACGGACGAGGCATACTTCTCGAAGCTGTTGCGCGGCGTCCTGTCGAGTGCTTCCAGATTGGAAGAGAGAATCCAGCCTCATCTCGACCGGCCATTCAACGAACTCAGCCCGGTGGAAATTTCCATCCTGCTGCTTGGGACCCATGAGCTGGAGAGCCATCCGGAGATACCCTACCGGGCGGTCATCAATGAGGCGGTCGAGCTTGCCAAGACGTACGGCGGTACCCATGGGCATAAGTATGTGAATGGGGTGCTGGACAAGCTGGCGGCGCAGCTGCGGGCGGCGGAGATTGATCCCGGGCCGCCAGCGGACGGACAAGACAGAATCCGCGAATAGGCTTTTCCTTCGGTCCGGATCGTCCAATCCATTGCGTGTCGCCACGCCGATGATGGAAATACCCTGCGCTTCGCGCCTCGCCTTTACACTTTATTGCACAGTCACGCGGGTATCAAACAAGTGTTAACAGTCCCTGATTCGGGAACAGACGAGGTACTGTCGGAGTTCGACCTGATCGAGCGCTATTTTACCCGCGAGTGCGCCGGCGCCATTCTCGGCGTGGGGGATGATGCGGCTCTTGTCAGTCCTGCGGCCGGGATGGAGCTGGCGGTTTCCACGGACATGCTGGTATCCGGCCGTCATTTTACTGCGGATGCCGATCCGCACAAGCTGGGCCATAAGGCGCTGGCGGTGAATCTTTCCGATATGGCGGCAATGGGCGCGAAGCCGCGCTGGGCGACCCTGTCGCTGGCACTGCCCGACACCATTGCGCATGCGCATGCCGACTGGCTGCGGGCGTTTGCAGACGGATTTTTTGAATTGGCCGAGGCCCATCAGGTGGCGCTGGTGGGTGGCGACACCACCGGAGGCTCGCTCAATATCTGCGTGACCATACTTGGAGAAGTGCCTCAGGGCAAGGCGCTGCGCCGCGGCGGCGCAAGAACCGGAGACGATATCTGGGTTTCCGGCCAGCTCGGCGACGCAGCGCTTGCACTGGCTCACGAGCAGGGGCATCTCGCGCTTGAAACGGGCGAGCGGGCGCTCTGCCTGAACGCGCTGCATGCACCCACCCCACGTGTCGCGCTGGGCGAGCACCTGATCGGCCTTGCACACAGTGCGATCGATATTTCAGACGGGTTGCTGGCCGATCTGGGACATATTCTGGCATGTTCAAATGTGGGCGGCGTCGTCCGGGCGAACGAGATAAGCTGCTCGGCTGTCATGAGAAGATATTTGCCGCAGCCCCTCGCGCTCAAATGTCTGCTGGCGGGCGGAGACGATTACGAGCTTTGCTTCACCGCGCCCGTATCCGCGGGTGCAAAGATCGGGATGCTGTCGCGCGAGGCAGGAATTTCGTTGACGCGTATCGGCAGAATCGTGGAGGGTAAGGGCTTGCTTGTACTGGATGCGGAAGACAGGGTGATCGACATGGAGCGCGCGGGGTATGACCACTTCAGGCCCTGAGGATCTTTTCCCCCCAAGCGGAAACGACCAGTCCGCCAGCCAGTCCGTGGAGCGGTTGCCTCCGGTGCCCGCCAGAACGGCAGAAGGCGCGGCAGGAGG
>CAZYYR010000141.1:0-1855 GCA_964651465.1 uncultured Nitrosospira sp. | reverse complement strand
CGTCATCCTCGTCATCCGCCTGGCATCGGGATTCTACAATGCGGACACGGCCCGACAAGACATTTGTACGCAGCCACCCCGCCCATTTCATTGCCTTCGGTGGCGGCGCAGGGTTAAGTCCGGTAGCGCCCGGCACAGCTGGTACCCTTGTCGCGCTTCCCCTGTTCTGGCTGCTCGATCACGTTCTCCAGCCGCTGCATTTCCTCCTGCTGATCGGTGCGATGTTCATCATCGGCATCTGGGCCTGCCACGTGACCGGGAAGTCACTGGGAGAACATGACCATAGCGGCATGGTTTGGGATGAGATCACCGCTTTTCTGCTGGTACTGTTTTTTACGCCACCCGGCCTGAACTGGCAAGCCTACGCGTTTTTGCTGTTTCGTCTGTTCGATATAATCAAGCCACCGCCTGTCCGATATTACGACAGGAAGCTGCACGGCGGTTTTGGCGTCATGTTCGATGATCTGGTAGCCGCCTTCCTGGCGCTGCTGTGTCTTGCCGGGTGGAAGGCATTTGTGGCCGGCAGCTTCTGAGCAGGCTGGGCGGAAGCAAGTGTCAACAGACCTGGAGATCACCTCGAAAAACCGTTTTTCCGAAGGGAGCCGACATGGATGATTTGGTGCTTCAGGATCTTGCCCTGCAAGCTGGAACAGCACTTTTCCAGCAGGAATTGATGCTTGCCACCGCCGAGTCCTGCACTGGTGGCTGGGTGGGCCAGATGATTACATCGATAGCCGGAAGTTCGGGATGGTTCGAGCGCGGGTTCGTCACCTACACCAATGTTTCCAAGCAGGAGATGCTGGGTGTGAGTAGTACGACACTCGAACAATATGGCGCCGTGTCCGAGCAGACCGCATCCGAAATGGCTGCAGGCGCTGTGGCGCGCAGCCACGCGCAGGTCGCGGTTTCCATTACCGGCATCGCCGGGCCAGAGGGCGGCAGCACCGAAAAGCCGATCGGTATGGTATGTTTTGCGTGGATGATGAAAGACGGCATGGCGCGGACCGAGACGCGCTATTACAGCGGCAATCGCGAAGAGATAAGACGCCAGGCAGTGGGGGGTGCGTTGCAGGGCGTAATCGATCTGCTGTACAGCATTCCGCCCAGGACTGCCTGATGGCATTGTTGTTCAATGCGGATTACAGGAGGGCTTGTCTCCGCCATTATGCGACATGAGACGGTCGCTATAAGCAATCGCGATTGCCGAAAGTAGAAAAACCAGATGGATTCCGGTCTGGGCAAGTATCGTTTTTTCGTCGTATGCCGCGGCATTGATAAAGGTCTTGAGCAGGTGGATCGAGGAAATGCCGATAATGGCCGTGGCAAGCTTCACTTTCAGCACCGATGCGTTGACATGCGACAGCCACTCCGGCTGATCGGGATGTCCCTGGAGATTCATACGCGAAACAAACGTTTCGTAACCGCCGATGATGACCATGATGAGCAGGTTGGAAATCATCACGACATCGATCAGGCCCAGCACAACCAGCATGATGGTCGTTTCGGTGATCTTGGTCGGCCTGACCGCACCCTCTATCGCCACCACGTCCAGAATATGCTGCAGGGCCGCCTCATGACCCATCACGGCACCGATCAGATCGAGCAATTCGACCCAGAAGTGGTAGACATATAAACATTGGGCCAGTATCAATCCGAGGTACAGCGGCAGTTGCAGCCAGCGTGTCGTGAAGATGAAGTATGCCAGCGGCTGGATTGTGCGTGGGTAGACAACTGCTCGTGATTCCTGAGAATTCTCCTTGTTATCCATGAGGTTACTGTATTTCCTGGTGAACAAAAAGCAGGTATTTTACACGCTGATCATCTGGTTGCGCACATGGATGAGCCTATCCGGGCC
>CAZYYR010000140.1:0-6566 GCA_964651465.1 uncultured Nitrosospira sp. | reverse complement strand
TACCGATCTGGCTGCTCCTGCGCATGCCTGGCATACCCTACAATGTGAGGGAAATGTTTCTGGGCGATGGTCATTTTTTCTTCGTGATCGTATTTGCGGGTGCACTATTATGGCTCGGAGCAGGGACCGTATGGATGAGCAAAAAAATCCTGTCCAGTAAACTGCCCGTTCTCAGTTTCTGCTCATGGACACTTGTAGTCAGCCTCATCAGCCTGCTGCTGCTCGTGATGAGCGTCACGCGGGAAAGCATCGACGACATTGCTGGAGCGAACAATCTATACTGGTTTGTCGTTAATAAAGACATGTGGGGTGGCACTTGGCGCGATGTTTTCCTGTTGATCGGACCCGGTGTAATCGGGCCGATTGAACGCTTGGGGCGCTATTCCGCCGTATATGCTCCCATGCTGATTTTCCTGGTGCTCATTTTCAGCTTCTTTTATCTGCATGAGCGCAAATCGCTGACCCTGCCACGAGCATTCTTGCTTGTCGGAAGCGCTTTGCCATGGCTATGGCTGGCAAAAGCGGTGACCTTTGACTGGTCTTCCACAGATAATCTGAATGAACTGGTTGCACGTGACGGCCCCATGGGATGGGGTGGTGGAGGCTATCTTTATGTCCTGCTGGTCCTGCTTTGCGTCAATGCAGTAATCATGGAGCATGCTTTGCGCCGCCTCAGGCGTCTTTCTGTCGTCATTGTCGCTTCGCTTGCCGCGCTGCCATTGGGATGGGGATTGCTGAACCTCGGCCTGGAGCCTAACGTGGAGAAGTACGGATACACATTTTCGGGCGCACAGTTTCTCCTCGGGCCGGATCGTGAGCATCTGTTAACAGATCTGGAGTTGTTCATGCGCTGGTGCGCGGTTCAGACTGGATTCGTGTTGGTCACGGCAACCGGGATTTTTATTGGTTTATTGAATCCCTATAGCACCAGCACTCCAGACCACTCTCAAGCCGATGTACCAGGATCTTGCGGCACCGGATAAATGCCCGTTCATGTCCTCAATGGGCAGAACTGGCCCTTTCGGGGTGATCGGAATGCACGGGCGAAGATCGACTCGCAGGAGTTTGCGGGGAGCGCGATGAAAATGCTGGTGCGGGTCTGTCCAGACAGCTGGAAGTTGCGCTTGCCGGGAAGAGCACCCTCAGGAAGCTTTCTTCATCCAGTTTATCCGGAAGGGTTTCTTCCAGCCTGGAAGGGGTAATTCAATCACCGTCGCCAGGTGGACCCAGCCAGCTTTTTCGAAAGCATTCAGGGACTGTGTATTGGTCCACCAGATACGAGCATACGCGTACCTGAATCCCTGCCGGGCTATCGCATGCGTCGCAAATTCTATCAGTCTTCTGCCAATACCCCGGCCTCGCATTTCCGGAGTGACCACCACCTGCACAAGCTTGACCTCCCCGGCGGCGAGGGGCCAGAAATTTCGCGTCGCATAGCGCGCTCCATGCCAGAAGAAACAGAGACCTACAATTTTCTGCTCTTCGAGGCAGGCATAGGCATAGACGCCTTCCCCATGGTACCACGCTTGCTGAACGATCAACTGATCCGCGGAAGACAGTATTTCTGCCTCTTCCACTTCCCGAAATGTAAATCTGCCAAGCGGAGACGCTCCATCTGCGTAAGGTGCGGATTCGCCCGAACAGGTGTATCGGTAAATACGATAAACGGAATAGCCCCGAAAAAAGAGATGGGCCAATCGCTTGATGGGATTCATCCGGACAGTTGATTCATTTTCCGAATCTCATCAGTCTCCTTACAGCCGCCTTCATTCCGAAACGCTCCAGCGTGTTCCCGGCCAGGCAGGCGAATCGATTCGCTGCTTCCCGCCCTCCGATCAGGAGTGCATTGGCAAGGTTTGCACGCAGAAAGAATATATTGGCACACTGGATACTATGGGTGGCAAACAGTTTCTTGTGGTCCGATTGTCCTTCGGTGAAATCGAAGAAACGAAAAGCCTTCTCTTCGAAAAGATGCTCCAGCGCCAGCCACTGCAGCACCGTTCCTACCGAAAAATTCATGTAGGCCGGATCGTATCCGAGAAAAGCATAGATCACGACTCCATTCGAAACCGGGCAGTAAAGATAAGATACCGGCTGGTCATCATGAAAGAGAATAAAGCCGCGAACACAGTCCTCTTCAGCAAGTTGTTCCATTTGCAGTCGAAAAGCCTCCGAGCCCGGCAATCCCGCATCCAGCAGCCGCTCTTGATAGGTCTTGGCCGAAACGATCCGGGCCAGCCGAAAAAACTCCGTCATTTCTGCTGCAGACCGGTAAACCTTCCACGGGATGCTGCCTCCGCAATATTCCACATATTTCCTCACCTTGCGGCTGAGGGTGGATCGCGTCTTGGAGGAAAACTTGCTTCTGTATTCCGAAAACGACAGATGCATGTCAATGTAGTAGCGGGGGTACTGAGACGCCACATAGCAGAGGTAACTCCCAATTTTGCGCAGCACAGGCTGGACTCCGCTCACGCGCAACGATCTGATCAGGAAGCCCTGGCTATTCGTACCCGGGAGAATGTCGGCTGGCGGCAGCGGCTCGAGAACCGGGGGAGATTCATCGTCCAGTCCGATCTCCCGCACCTGCAGCCACAGCTTTGGTGCAAAAAGTGTTTTCTCCCCCACTTGTATCTTGATCGGGACTTGCTGATAGTGCCACATGAGGGTCAATGAAATCCTCTGCGCAAGCCCTGCTCCAGCATCCTGAGTCCTGTTTTCCAGATCGGTGAAACCAGCGGTGCGGGCTGAGAGAGCACCGGGTTGGGCGTCAGACCCTGGAAGCCCCGTACGTGAAAACAATCACGGTGACGATCAAGGAACGAGCAAAGCTTACGAAAGCGGGTCACTACGATATCGTCAGGGCGGTTCATGGACCGGTTGAGCAGTTCGAAGCTGTGAGAAAGAATGACGAAGGATTTCCGCCCCGATTCCAGCGCCTGCCAGAGCAACCCTTCCATCTCACGGTAGGAGCAGGCCGTCACCTGGGCATGCCTGAGCGCACCCTTGCCGCTGTGAAACACTGTCATGGGATATTCGTAAACCCCATCGTATTCCGCGGGCTCGACCATTGGGGCGTGGGGACTCACGCCGCTCTCCTGTCCGAACATGCTCGCGTTATAGCTGCTGTCGAAAAGAATACGATTGACTGCAAGCGCCTGAAGCGTCGCACTATTGAATCCGAAGCTTCCGGCACGAAAGGCATCCAATTCTGGCCCGCCTGCCGACTCGATCAGGGCCTTGCCTGCGCCGATCAGCGCAATCTGCTCCTGCAGGGAAAAATAGCGCAGGAACTGTTTCTTCCCGGTGATATTGTCCAGCAACGGCTGTTTTGACTCGTCCACCCATTCGGTATGCAGATGAAGCTGAGTTTCCTGACCTCCTTCTCTGATCAGGCCGAGAATTTCCGATAGCGGTTGCTCCCCGAACCGAGTGGCAAAGAGCGGTTCGACGAAAAATACCCCCTTGAGACCATAGTCCCGGAATTGACGCAACTGGTACGGTAACCCGTAGTCGCCCCTCGATGTGGGGCCATAGATATAGCGCTGAAAGGCTCGAGGAAACTTGGCATCGATGTTCTCCCAGCCATCGCACCATATCTCTACGTCAACGGTGATGAATACGTCGATCATCAGTCTAAGGGGAGGCCTAACCGCCGGCCATGCCCGCGGCCTGCCGTCGATTCCCATCCTCGGAGTCATGCTTTACTGGCGGTATCTCAGCGACTCTCGGATCGGCATCTTGAACGTGCGCCTGCTCAGCATAAAGCACGTTACGCAGAAATGATTCGAACATGAGCAACGACCATAGCGGTGCGCTGTAGTCGCGCCTTCCTGTCTGATGCTGGTCGATCATCTCCTTCACGAACGTCATGTTGAAAAATCCCGTATCCGCCAGTACCGGACCCAGCAGGGCATCGCTGAGTCTTCGCCGCAACGGCCCTCGGAACCAGTTCGCCAGTGGCACCGAGAATCCCATCTTCCGACGATACAGGATGTCATCGGAGAGATGGGGCTCCAGTGCCTTCTTGAATATGTACTTGCCTTCCTGGCCGTGAAGCTTGAGGGAGACCGGCAGTGCTGCTACCCATTCGACCAACTCGTGGTCAAGCAGCGGCACGCGCACCTCCAGGGCGTGGGCCATGCTCGCCCGGTCGACCTTCGTCAGGATGTCGCCAACGAGGTATGTCTTCATGTCCAGGTATTGCACACGGGAAACAGGGTCTTCTGCCGGGCATTCTTTCCCGTGCGTGCGCAGCACCTCGATAGCCCCATATCCTTGGAGGGCGCGATGAAACGAATCGCTGAAGAGGCGATGTCGCATGCCATCCTTCATGATGGATACCCCATGAAAGTAGCCTTCGATGGAATCTCGCGCCAGTGCTTCAAACGTGGACTTTGCACGGAGGTACTTGGGTGCCCAGTCGGCCTTGGGATACAGCTTTCCCAGCAAACCGAACAAGGGCTTGCGAAAGCCGAGTGGCAGCGCCGATCTCATCCGCTCCTCATAAAGATGCCACCGATAACGGCGGTAGCCGGCAAAGTTCTCATCGCCGCCATCCCCAGACAGTGCAACGGTTACGCGCTTCCTCGCCAGTTCGCAGACCCGATAGGTAGGCATCGCCGAACTGTCCGCAAAGGGTTCATCATACAGAGCAGCCAGCTTGTCGATGAGATCGAAGTCATTCTGATCGACCTGCTCCACGTGATGCCCGGTGTGGTAGCGGTCTGCGACCTGCTGCGCATAATGCGATTCGTTGAAGGCAGGATCTCCAAACGAGATGGAGCAGGTATTGACCGGATCGTCCATGAGCCCGGCCATCATGGCTACGACGGCACTGGAGTCGACCCCCCCCGACAAAAACGCGCCCAGCGGCACTTCGGTCATGAGATGTATCCTTACCGATTCGCGCAACCGGGCAATCAGTTCCTCCTGTGCATCCTCGACCGGGATACGACCATGCGGGGCAAAGGACACATTCCAGTACCTGCGCGGATGCGGCATGGGCTGACCGGTGCATAATGTCAGGGTATGACCCGGTGAAAGCTTGAGCGCATGACTGAATATGGTTTTGGGCTCCGGCACATAACCATAGGCAAAATAATCCTCGATCGCGGATGGTTCCATCCCGCGGTTGAAATCCGGGTGAGCGAGCAACGCCTTGAGCTCGGATCCAAAAATCAGCGTGCCGTCTTCGAGCAAACCGTAGTAGAAGGGCTTGATGCCGAGCCTGTCGCGGGCGAGAAAAAGAGTTCTTTGGTTGCGATCCCATACGGCGAAGGCAAACATGCCGCGAAACCGGTCCACGCAGCGCTCGCCCCATTCTTCCCAGCCATGAACGATGACTTCGGTATCGCAATGGGTACGGAAGACATGGCCCAGATCGGCAAGTTCCTTGGCAAGCTCCTGAAAATTATAGATTTCGCCATTGAATACCACCACGACACTGCCGTCTTCGTTGAACAGCGGCTGCTGTCCGCTGGAAACATCCATGATGGACAGCCGTCGATGGCCGAATCCCAGGCCCGGCTCGATATGGAGTTCTCCCTCATCCGGTCCCCGGTGAATCTGAACCTGATTCATGCGCAGAAGCACCTGGCGATCAATCGCCCTCCTGCCACGCGTGTCAAACAGGCCTACGATCCCGCACATTCCTGTCTGTCCTTTCTTTTCCCTGTACGCAGATGCAGAGCTCTGTCATAGGTCTCCAGGTAACCACGCGTCATGGCCTGCATGCTGAAGCTCTCCTCGACATACCGGCGTGCCGCTTTGCCGTGTTGAGCGATCAGGTCCGGATTCTCGTAGTACTTCCATACACCAGTGACCATCGCATCGGGCACGCCTGGCGAAACGAGCATTCCTGTCATTCCTTCCTTTACCAGTTCCACGTTTCCGCCTACTCGCGTGGCAACAACCGGCAGACCCGTGGACATCGCTTCCAGGATTGTATTGGAGATACCTTCCCCGAGCGAGGGGAGCACGAACACGTCCATGACGCGCATGAGTTCCGGAATATCGGAGCGTTCGCCTGGAAGCCAGGCGAGCGCTTCCGCTCCAGCCTCGCGAAGCATGCCGATACAGGCCCGCCGTGAATTTCCATCGCCGACGATCAGAAGCCGAAGCCGCCTGCCGGCCTCCGGCTGCCTTCTCAACAACGTCAGGAAAGCTGCAACCAGAGCAGGATAATCTTTTACATCCGCCATCCTGCCGACGCTGCCAATGACAAATACATCCTCGGCAAAAAAACCCTTCGGCGCATCGAGCAGGTCTTCTTTGCCGGTGGGCGGATGAAACCGCACACTGTCGACACCGTTATAGATCTGATCGATGCGATCAGGCTCTGCGCCCACCGTACTGACGAGCCAGCTTTCCAGGTCCCTGCTGACGGTGATGAAGCGATTCACGAAAGGACGGATGGCCCTGCGCAGCAGATTGTATTTGCGGTTCGTTCCATGGAGGTCGAACACATCCCGTCCATGCTCTCCATGCACCCGTGCAGGAACGCGTGCCAAAGCGGCGACGACCTGCCCCTCCATGGTTCCCAGATTGCGGGTATGCACGATATC
>CAZYYR010000139.1:0-6570 GCA_964651465.1 uncultured Nitrosospira sp. | reverse complement strand
GAGCGCTATGTTTCCCATCTGATGAAGATTCTTCCGCCGGCAGCCCCCGTCCTGCTCGTTACACTCGATTACCCCCAGTCAGAAATGCAAGGCCCGCCGTTTTCGATTTCTCCAGATGACCTGTATGCGCTCTACAATGGACGGGCCAGGATCAGCTTGCTGGCCCAGGAGGATGTGCTTGCCCGGAACCCGCGCTTCCAGGAACGCGGCTTGAGCCGGTTGCAGGAAAATATCTTTCTGCTGACGCCTGTTGACTAGGACAGAAACGGTCAGGAACGATCAGGTACCAAGCTTCCTGGCGGCCTGGTATTTGCGGTAATAGTCCAGCACTCGTGGCACGTAATGTCTCGTTTCCGGGAACGGGGGAATCCGGTTGCCATGTTTGATGACATTGTTTTCTCCCGAGTTATAGGCGGCGAGGGACAGATTCAGATCGCCATTGAACATCCGGAGCAGGTCGCTCAGGTACCTGGCGCCACCATGAAGGTTCTGTTTGGGATCGAAGCGGTCGACCACGCCGTATCGGCGGGCCGTTTCCGGCATGAGCTGCATGAGCCCGGCGGCACCTTTTCTCGAAACTGCCGTGGCATCATACGCGGACTCGACAGATACGACGGCATGAATCAGCGCGCTTTCCAGCGCATATATGCGCGCTATTTCTTCGATCAGGCTGCTGTACTTCTCCTTCTGGCGAGGCACCGGCGATGGGCCGGGTTTTCGGCCGGAAGCCCTGCCAGCGCTGCCATCGGCCATAAACGGGACGTAACGCTTGTCCGTCGGCACATTGCTGAAATGCGTAACGCCATTCTCGTCCGTAAACCAGTAGATGTCTGCGCAGGCGGAATGAGGCAGGACGAACATCAATAAAGCTGCCAGCGAAATGGTCTGGGATGCGAGAAATTTCATATCACGTCAACTGGAAAGCCCATTTGTTCGGCCTTGCATTCTCGGCTCTGCCTGATCGGATGAAATTATCTCATACTCATGGCGGAAATATGAAAACGACAGGGAATGCCTCGACATTTCCGATCGCTTGCCGGATCGAACCCCTCTTTACAGGCTGTTATCCATATGGCGCAAGGAAGTGGTAGCGCTCAGGTGCTCAGGTATTGTGTGATCTTCACGAACTGCGCTACCGACAGGTTTTCGGCCCGTTGTGCGGGATCGAGTTCCAGCCTCTCATAATCCGCAGGCTGGAGGTGATCGCGCAGTGTATTCCGCAGGGTCTTGCGCCGTTGCGAAAACGCAGCGGAAACGATGGCTGCGAATAGCTTTTCCTTGTCGGGTTCGACCAGAGATTGCGCGCGCGGAAGCAGGCGCACAACCGCGGATTCAACTTTTGGCGCTGGCTCGAAACAACTGGGGGGCACGATAAAGAGCGATTCCATGTCGAAGCGATACTGCAGCATGATCGAAAGCCGTCCGTATTCTCCGGAGGAGGGTACTGCCACCATGCGCTCCACCACTTCCTTTTGCAGCATGAAATGCATGTCATGAATAGATCGGGAAAACCGGCTCAGATGGAACAGGAGCGGAGTGGAGATGTTATAGGGCAGGTTACCTATCACCCTGAGGCCTTGTCCGAGCGTTGAGAAATCGAATTGGAGCGCATCGCCTTCATGTATCGTAAGTTTCTTTTTTGGAAACGCCTGGCGCAGGCGCTCGATGATGTCACGGTCGATTTCCACCACGTGGAGGTGGTCGAGCAATCGCAGCAGCGGGTGTGTCAGGGCACCCAGCCCCGGGCCGATTTCCACCAGCAGGTCATCCCTGTCGGGATGGACGGCGGAAACAATATCGGCAACGATCTGCGTATCGATCAGGAAATTCTGGCCGAAGCGTTTGCGAGGTATGTGGCGCATGATCTGGTCGAAGCTCGGTGCGGGCCGCGGCACGGGATAGAAACCTGAAAATCGGGCACCCATCGGGAGCGCTGGGCGAATGGAGGCGAAGGATGCAAGGCGCGGGGAATCTGGGCGGCATATCCTGCCCGTGGATCAGAATCCTCCGGTAGCTGGCTGGGGGCGGTTTCCAGCCAGAACTGCCGCCATTTCGATTGCTGCCAGCAGGCTGCCGGGATCGGCCCGGCCCGTTCCGGCCAGCTCAAAGGCGGTCCCGTGATCGACGGATGTGCGGATGACAGGCAGGCCCAGGGTTACATTCACAGCCGCCCCGAAACTGGCGTGTTTCAGCACCGGCAATCCCTGGTCGTGGTATAGGGCGAATATGCAATCGTAATCCTGCAGCTTCGAGGGATTGAACAGGGTGTCTGCTGGCAGTGGACCGATCAGGTTCATTCCTTCACTGCGCAGCCTGGCCAGCGTCGGGATAATGATGTCGATCTCCTCTCTGCCCAGATGTCCCCCTTCACCCGCATGCGGATTCAGCCCCGCCACGACGATGCGGGGGTCCGGTATGGCAAAGCGCTGGGTCAAATCCTGATGGATGATGCGCAGTTTCCGCTCCAGCATTTCGCCGGTAATGGCTGTGGCCACATCCTTCAGCGGAAGATGGGTCGTGGCGAGCGTGACCTTCATTCCGCCGCCGACGAGCATCATCACGGGGTCTCCTCCTGTCAGCTCTGCCAGATATTCCGTGTGTCCGGTAAAGGCGATGCCAGCATCATTGATGATGCCTTTGTGTACTGGTGCGGTCACCATCGCGTCGAATTCGCCGTCACGGCATCCGGCGACAGCACGCGCCAGCGTCGCGAGAACATAGCCGGCATTGGCTCGTGCAGGTTTTGCAGGAACGACTGGTTCAATGAGGGGCACGTGCAGTACACGCAGATAGCCCATTTCGTTGCCCGCTTCTGATCGAGACGGATAATCCCTGATATGCAGGGGAAGTTTCAACTGATCGGCACGCTCCCGCAACAACTCCCGATCGGCTATCACGATCAGGTCGAAGGGCAGATTCCGTTGCGAGACCTGTATGCAGAGATCGGGGCCGATTCCGGCAGGCTCGCCCGCAGTAAGGGCGAGCGTCGGTGGGTAGGTCATGACATTCCTGGAAGGGACGTCCTAAGACGGATCCTATCCTTCCTCCAGCCGGTATTCGACATAGGCGCGGTCTCGCAACCGTTGCAGCCATTCCTGGAACGCGGTGTCTGCCTTACGGGCACGGATCGCCTGCCGCGCGGCCTGTCGCTGCCGTTCCTGGCTGACATCCTGGGTACGGCGTTCGATGACCTGGATGAGGTGCCATCCGAACGGAGACTGCACCGGACCGCTGACCTCGCCGGGTTTCAGCGCATTCATGGCCTGCTCGAAATCCGGTACCGTATCGCCGGGTGAGACCCAGCCCAGGTCTCCACCCGTCGGGGCGCTGGCATCTTCGGAATGCTGTTTCGCAAGTTCCTCAAAATTTCCGCCGTGATCCAGGCGCTCTTTCAGATCGGCTATTCGCCGCCGAGCATCGGTTTCAGAGGTCAGCTCACTCACTTTTATCAGGATATGGCGCGCATGGGTCTGATCCACCATTGCCACGTCTCTGCTCTGGTTGCGGCGGTCGACCAGCTTGAGAATGTGAAATCCGTTCGAGCTTTGGATGGCGGATGTGATCTCGCCCGGTTTCATCGGAGTCAATAGTTCGGCGAACTTCCTGGAGAGCTGAGCGGCAGGGCGCCAGTCGAGCAAGCCCCCCTCCAAGGCATCCGGCGCATCCGAAAATTCCGCCGCGACCTGCGCAAATTCGGCACCGCTCCTTAGTCGAGCCAGTGCCTCCTCGGCCTGTTTCCGTCCCGCCTCGCTTTGTGAGGCATCGGCGCCTTCCGGCATCCGGATCAGGATATGGGCGATGCGATATTCGTCGTCATAGTCGGCCGATCCCTGGGTTTCCAGAAAGCTGTCGACTTCTCCCTCGGTGACGCTCACTCGATTGCTTACTTCGCGCTCTTTCAGCCGTACCAATATGATTTCATCGCGGATCTCGTCTCGGAACCGGGTGAAGCTGACGCCATCATGCTCCAGCGCGTTGTAGAATTCATGCAGCGTCATTTTATTTTCCTGCGCGATCCGGCGCAGGGTCTGATCAAGCTCGCTGTCAGTTACTGTCAGGCCGGTTTCCTTGGCCAGCTGGAGCTGAACTTGATTGAGGATAATGCGCTCCAGCAGCTGTTTCTCCAGTATTCCTGCTGGAGGAGGCTGCACACCCTGGCTCTGCAATTGCTTCAAGGTGGCTTTCAGCACCTCGTCCAGTTCATGGCGGGTAATTACGTTCTCATTCACCACCGCGACAATGTGATCGATGGTTTCGACACTGCCGGAATGGGCAGGCTGCTGGGCGAGCGCAATACCGGCAGTCAGCATGACGAGGGGAGAACCAAGAGAACGTAGCAGCGAGTTCGCACCCATGTGAATAAGGGGTCGAGAGATGGTGGAAGGGCGTGTGATCGTAGTAGCGCGAAGCGTGACAGTTTACTTTGGTTGTGTGGCTAGGCTCTAAGGCCCTTCTATCAGGCCCCCTCCCTGACTGCCGAGGCGGGTATATCCGGGGATGCTCCGCTGCAATACCTGGAGCGGGTTGGACCCGATCTGCATAAGACCGCTCAGCTCGAGTTGCAAAAAGGCCGCAGTGGTTGACCTCTGAGTTGCAGTGATAAGATGCTGCAGCACAAAACGTAACGACCAGCAGCAGGCATTATACTCAACTCCAGCCAGTCCTTCCAGAATTCTCTCGTCTTGCAGGGAGTAATTCAGGCGGGCTACCGTCTGCCATTTTTCAGACCAGCGCCACTGGCTGGAGGCATCGACCTGATGCAGCACATCCCGCGTGAAACGGTAACCGAGATTGACCACCCTGCCCGGCTCCGGCCGGTAGCTCAAGCCTGAGCGCACCACATCCGCCACGAGTCGGGTCTGGTCGAATTGCAGACTGGTATCGGTCGTGATAGTCGGCGTAATGAAACCCGACACCGCGGCGATAAAATCCGGTCTGCGGTTGATGGTCTGCGGGGTGTCCAGATTGATGCGCCGGTCGATGAAACTCAATTGATGGCCGACGGCAAGGCGCAGACGTTCCTGGCCTGTGGCGGGGTTTATGAGACGCGAGGTAAGCGCAAAGGTGACCTGATTGGCGTCGTTGATGCGATCGCTTCCGCTGAAGCGATTTTCCGTCAGGATTTGGGCAAAACTGAAGTCCATTTTCCCGGAATCGAAATTGGGCATCCGGCTTTGATCGCGGAACGGGACATACACATAAAAAATGCGCGGCTCAAGGGTCTGGTTGAAGCGTTCACCGCGGAATTCGATCTCTCGGTCAAATGCCACGCCACTGTCCAGGCTTATGATGGGCAAGGTGCGGGTCGGGTTCTCATCCAGGGATGGGGAGGTGCCATCCAGGTCGTAGCGCGTATGGTGTACGCCGACCTTGGGCGTGATGTAGCCGAACGCGCTGCGCAGCGGATAGCTGACGCTGGGAAAAAACACGGCGCGATGCCCGTTTACCTGCGTCGGATGCGAAAAATTCGACCAGCTTCCGGCAAGATTCAGATCCAGTCCAAAAACATCCGGTTTGTTCGCGAGTACTGATACCTGCGGCAGGCGTCTGTAAGGAACCACAATGGAGGCAAGCGGATCCTGGATAGTCTGAAAGCTCTGTACCAGCGTGTTTACGTTGAATATGCCGTCCGTTCCCAGCGCGCGGTTATAGGATACCAACCCCTGTTGCAGCAGGTTGGTTCGCGAAGTGAGATTCAGGCTGTTGCCGAGGTCGCGGAAGTAGGCGTCATCGGATACCCGGTTGTAGTCGAGGCGGGTGGAAAACCCGTACCCCAGGTACTGGTTGTGCGCGAACGACGTGCGCCAGCGGGTCTCTTCCCTGTCCCAATCGTTCGGCAATATGTCAGCCAGCAGCGTGCCGTTCGATTTCTCGGTCAGATAGCGGAATTCGTTATTGAAGGCGACCCCGCGCTTGGACATCATGCGAGCGGAGAATGTAGCATCATAGTTCGGCGCGATATTCCAATAGAACGGCAGGGTGACTTCTATACCTGTCCGCACACTGGTGCCGTAGGTCGGAGCAAGCAGCCCCGACTTGCGTTGGCCGCTGTACGAGAAATTCATCCAGGGAGTGTAGAGGATGGGAACATCCTTGAAACTGATCTTTACGTTGCGCGCCGTGCCTTCCCTTTTGTCATGGTCGAGCTTCAGGTCGCTCACATGAAGAAGCCAGTCGTCGTCACCCGCAGGGCATGTGGTATAGGTTGCGTCCTTCAGGCGATATTGATTTTCCCCCTCGAACAACAGCGTTCCCGCGTACCCCCGGCTGCTGGCATTCTTGAGGCGGTAGTTAGGATCGCTCAGCTGTCCCGTTTTGCTTACCAGATTCAGCCTGAGGTTTGACCCTTCCAGTATGTCTCCCTGCTGTTCCACGCGAACACGGCCTTCGGCTTCCGCCTCGTCGGTTTCCTGGTAATATTTCATCCGATCGGCGGAAATGAACTGATCGCCGCTCGACAATTCTGCCTTGCCGATTGCTTCGACTTCCTGTTCCGCGTGGCCTTGCAAGCGCTCGGCGGCAATGAATACGGGTCGCGGCTTTTCCGATTCCATTTCCGACCCGGGCTGG